>JAGWNO010000033.1 GCA_028871235.1 Gammaproteobacteria bacterium | reverse complement strand
ACCGCGTGTGTGGGTTAAAATACCGCTTCCCGGACATTCGCGCCGGATTCAAGGAACCCCCATGGCCGCGCCCTACCGCATCGCATTCACGGTCCGCTGGGCGGATCTCGATCCCAACGGCCACATGCGGCATACCGCCTACATGGACTACGCCGCCCAGGCGCGTCTCGCCTGCCTCGCTGACTTGGGATTCACGCTGCAACGTTTCCACACGCTGCAGCTCGGACCGATCCTGTTCCGCGAGGACAGCCGTTACCTGCACGAAGTGCGCGCCAACGAACGCATCACCGTGACCGCGGCAGCGGTCGGCCAGTCGCCCAACAAGAAACACTGGCGCATCCGCCACCAGATTTTGTGTGATGACGGTACGCTCGCCTGTGTGGTGGATTGCCAGGGCGCCTGGTTTGATATCGTGGCGCGCAGGGTTGTCCCGGCTCCGCCGGAACTCGATGCCGCGTTACAGAAAATGCCGAAGGCGGAAGATTACGCGGATTTCATCCCGCGTTAGGCTGACCGGGGGCAAACACCGGTGTCATATGGCTGGATAACCCGACTCACCGGAGCCACGCACATGCGGGTTTCCAGCCGCATTGATTCAATCAGCGGGTTAGCCACCGCCGGCGCAGTCGTGGGGCTGTTCCTGCTGCTGCACACGCCGGCGCATGCCGCAGGCATCCCCCTGCCTCCGCAGTCGGTCACCCCGATTCCGGGTGCCGGGCACGGCATCGGTTTCGACGACTTCGGCTTTGCGCCGGAACTGGACAAAGTACTGATCCCCGCCGGCGCGGGGCGCGGCGAGGGCACCACATCTGCCGTCCATGGCACAGGCTATCTCTTCGCCAGCGATCATTACCCCGCGGAAGTGGTTGTCATCAACCCGCGCAGCAAGGCCGTCATCGAGCGTATCAAGCTGCAGGGCGGACTGGATTATGTGCGCTTCGTGAGTTCACGCAACAAACTCTGGATCACGCGACGGCCACGGACGGGTGTTCGTCTGCGATCCCCGTGCGGGCCGCATCCTGGAGTTCAAAGACCGGTGAGTGCGGGTCGCGGATGCGGGACGTTGCCCGCCGTGACCGGATATCCTATGGTATTCGGGGTACCGGCCGCGCCCGCCGGTGTATGGATGCTGTCGTGAACACCACCGAGAACACTTTCCCCGGCTTGCACAACTATCACCCGCACGAGGAGCGGCTGCATGCGCTCACCCATTTCCTGGGTTTGCTGCTGGTGGTGGGCGCGGTACCGGTACTGTTGACCATGGCGGCTTTGTATGGCACTGCTCTCGAGGTGGTGACCTTCAGCATCTACAGCGCCACCCTGATCACCACTTACCTGACCTCGACGCTCTATCACGGCCTGCCGGCGGGCCGCCTCAAGCTGGCGCTGCGCCGTGCCGACCACATGTGCATCTATCTGCTCATCGCCGGCACCTACACGCCCTTCCTGCTGGTGGCGCTGGGCGGCCCGTGGGGCTGGTCGCTGTTCGGCGTGCTGTGGGGCCTGGCGGCGTTCGGGATCGGCACAAAATTCCTCCTCGGACACCGCTTCGACCTGTTATCCACGCTGGCTTACGTGGCCATGGGGTGGATCGGGTTGGTGGCGTTCGTACCGCTGATGCGCAGCCTGCCAACGGTTTCCGTGGTACTGGTGATCACCGGCGGCATAAGTTACACGGTGGGCGCGCTGTTCTACATGCTGCAGCGCATGCCCTATCACCATGTGGTCTGGCATCTTTTCTGCCTGGGCGGCAGCATCCTGCAGTTCATCGCCGTGTTCTTCCTGCTGGCGCGTTAATCCCGACACTCCCAGCCGCTGCTCGCCAGGGTTGAGGCCGGCCGGGACTAGGGGGCATTGGCAGGATAAAACCACGTGCCTATCCGGAACAGTTCCCCGGACACATACGGGTAATAAGTCGCCAGCAGCGGGAACCCCAGACCGACGACGATGAAGGCGATCCTGCTCTTGAAACCGTTGAGGTCGGTGTAGAACGGCGCAAAACAGGTGAATGCCAGAAAAAAGGCAATCATAAAATAGATGAGGGAGATGATGAATGCATTCATGGCCGCATCCGGATTGTGGAAAAAGGCGGCGCAGGCCATGCCCAGCGATAAACCTGAAACCACGACGATGGATCCCTTGACCCCCAGGATCAGGCTGACGAATAACCGCGGCACACGCCCCTTCCGATAGGGAGTGACGGCCAGGAACAGGAACTCCACACCGATCAGTATCATGGACACCGGCGCCAATACCAGCACGATGCCGGGATCCACGGCAGCCGTCATGTAATTCTCGAAAGTGCGGTAGGCATCCTGATGCAGATGCAGCATCAATAACGAAGCGATGAAACCGAGGACCAGATTGATAAAAAGATTGGAGAGGGATTCTTCCAGATCCCTTATCAGCGAGTGATGGATGAGCCCGAATATCTCGTTGTCGGGCCGGTCTTTGTGCTGTTGTCTGCTGAACATGGCGGCTCTCTCCGGACAGTGGGCGGCTAAGAATCGGCCGCCGCTCCAGCGGCGCCCGACCAGCGCGCAAATATCTGCTGTAACGCCCTGACACCTTCGGTAAGCGCCGCCGGGCCCGGTTGCAGGATGATGGAGGATTTCACCTCGTACAGCTGGCCGTCACGCACGGCGGGGACAACCCCCCAGCCGCTGCGCGCGGTCACCTGCGCGGGACGGAATTTCTTGCCGCACCAGGAGCCGATGATGATGTCCGGCGCGCGGCGGATGACTTCCGAAGGATCGGCAATGATGCGATCCTTCCCCAGCGGCTGCCGCGCCAGTTCCGGAAATATGTCCGTGCCGCCGGCTATACCGATCAGCTCCGACACCCAGGCGATGGCTGATATCTGCGGCACATCCCATTCCTCAAAATAAACGCGCGGGTGCCGCGGCAACTGCGCTGCCTGGGCGCGGATTTCCCCGAGACCCTGTTCCAGCCGTGCCACCAGCGCCAGGGCCTTGGTTTCACAACCGAGCATGCCGCCCAGCATGCGAATCATGTCCAGGATGGCGGCGACGCTGCGCTGGTTGAACACGTGGACCTCGACGCCGTGGCGCACCAGCTCGGCGGCGATATCCGCCTGCAGGTCGGAGAAGCCCAGTACCAGGTCGGGTTCGAGCGCGAGTATCCTGGGGATCCTGGCGCTGGTAAAGGCTGAAACCCTGGGTTTCTCCTGGCGCGCCCGGGGCGGCCGCACCGTGAAACCGGAGATGCCCACGATGCGCCGGTCTTCTTGCAGAAGATACAGCGTCTCGGTGGTCTCCTCGGTGAGACAGACGATGCGTTGCGGATGGTGCTGATGCATGCTCGCGCGCATTCTCCCCTCTATCCCCGCTGCGTGGGAGGGGGATGGGTGTGAGGGCACAGCTTACCGCAGCACCTCCCATGACAGGCTTCCGCTACACTGCATGCATGCACATCGCGCCGCCCTCCGCCACGCCCTACCAGGATTTGACGCCCGATACGGTGCTGAACGCGGTGGACACCACCGGGCGGTACACCGATGGCACGCTGCTGCCGCTCAACAGCTACGAGAACCGGGTCTATCAGGTGGGCGTGGATGGCGGGCCGCCGCTTATCGTCAAGTTCTACCGGCCCGGCCGCTGGTCCGATGCCGCCATCCTCGAAGAGCACGCCTTTCTCAAGGAACTGGCGGACGAGGAGATCCCGGTGGTGGCGCCCCTGGCGGATGGCGACGGTGCTACGCTGCTGCAGCACGCCGGTTATCGCTTCACCCTGTTCCCGCGCCAGGGGGGCCGTACCCCGGACCTGGAGCGGCCCGAACAGCTGGAGTGGCTGGGCCGCTTCATCGGCCGCATCCATGCGGCAGGCGCGGTTCGTCACTTCAGCCACCGCCTCAGCATCGATGTGCGCAGTTTCGGGCGGGAGCCCCGCGGGTTCCTGCTTCAGAGTCGCTTCCTGCCGCCGGAACTTGCCCCCCGCTACCGGGAAGTGACGGAGCTGCTGCTGGCCGCCATCGAGCGAAATTTCGTGCGGGTGGAGCATGTCAGGAGGCTGCGGCTGCACGGTGACTGTCATCCCGGCAATCTGCTGTGGACAGATGCCGGTCCGCACTTTGTGGACTTCGATGACTGCGCCACCGGCCCGGCGGTGCAGGACCTGTGGATGCTGCTCTCCGGTGCGCGCGCGGACATGGAGACTCAGCTCAGGCATGTCATCGCAGGCTACCGGCAATTCGCCGACTTCGATCCGGCGGAACTGCAGCTGCTGGAAGCACTGCGGGCGCTGCGCATGCTCAACTACGCCGCCTGGATCGCGCGCCGCTGGGACGACCCGGCCTTCCCCCGCGCCTTCCCCTGGTTCGACGGCCCGCGTTATTGGGAGGAGCACATCCAGGGCCTGCGCGAGCAGCTGCCGCTGCTGGACGAGCCGCCTCTGGCACTCGACCTGTAGCCTTGCGGCGCGGCCGGTGTCATCATTATCCGCACACCGGCATCCGCCCCTGACACCACCCCGCCCGCATGATCCGCCCTGCGCACCTGAGCGACCTCGACGCACTGGTCCGCCTGGAACAGCGCTGCTTTGCCGGCGACCGCCTGTCGCGGCGCAGCTTCCGCTATCTGCTCACACGCGCCAATGCCGCCCTGCTGGTGGATGATGAGCATGGCGTTGTGCGCGGTTATGCACTGCTGCGTTTCCGCGCCGGCTCGCCGCGCGCGCGTTTGTATTCCATCGCCGTAGATCCACGGCACCACGGCAAGGGCGCCGGCCGTGCATTGCTCAGTGCGGCCGAGCAGGTTGCGGGGGTGCGCGGTGCCGCGCGCCTGCAACTCGAGATCCGCAAGGACAATCACGCCGCCGTCAGGCTGTATCGCGGCATGGGCTACCGGGAGTTCGGCAGTTATGTGGATTACTACGCGGATCATATGGATGCGCTGCGTATGCAAAAGCCGCTACCAGCAAACCCGCTGCCGATCATGACGCCGGCATCTGATCGAGAAAAACCGCGCACTGTATCCGCAGGCCAACAGCAACAAGTCATCACCAGGCAGTCATGAGCAGCGAACCTCCCCAACCGCCAACGTCACCGAGCCATGTCATAGTCGTGGAGCACAAAACGGACTGGAAACCCGAATACCCCCATCACAAGTTAGTACTCGCCAAGGATTACCTCTCGCAGCACGACTTCTTCGCGCAGAAAGGCATCAAAGTCATCAATCTGTGCCGTAGTTACGCCTATCTCAGCACCGGCTATTACTGCTCGCTGCTGGCCGAGGCGCGCCGTCACAAGGTGGTGCCGAGCGTGAAGACCATCTCGGAGCTCAGCAGGAAATCCCTCTACCAGCTGGAATCCGGCGATCTGGATTACCTGGTGCAGAAGCGGCTGCGGCGGCTGGTGCGCGACAGCTACAGCATCCACGTATTCTTCGGTCAGTGCAGCGACCCGGTACTGGAAGAAGTGGGCCAGCAGGTGTTCGACATGTTCCCTTGCCCGCTGCTGCGCATCGAATTCGAGAAAGACCGGAAATGGGCCATCAGCCGCATCAAGGCCTTCCACCTCAACCAGCTGAGTGACACGCAGCGCGAACAATTCGCGGCCGCCCTCAACAGCTATTTCAGCAAGCGCTGGCGCCGGCCGCGGACACGCGACTCCGGCCGCTACGACCTGGCGGTGCTCTACGACTACGCCGATTCCATGTCGCCCTCTGACCAACGTGCCCTGTCCAGGCTGATACGGGTCGGCAAGGAACTGGACATCAACGTGGAAGTGATCGAGAAGAAGGATTACGTGAAGCTGCCTGAATACGACGCGCTGTTCATCCGCGAGACCACCGGCATCGAAAATCATACCTATCGCTTCGCGCGCAAGGCGGAGAATGAAGGCATGGTGGTCATCGATGATCCCAACTCGATACTGAAGTGCACCAACAAGATCTATCTGGCGGAACTGCTGCGCTCGCATCGCATCCCGCGGCCCAGCACCGTGATCGTCTCCGCCGACACGCTGGATTCGCTGCCCGAGAAGATACCCTTCCCCATCGTGCTCAAGATCCCGGATGGCTCGTTCTCGCGCGGCGTGGTGAAGGCCAGCAACCGGGAGGAACTCGGGACGCTGGCGGAGCAGCTGTTCAAGGAATCCGACCTGATCCTGGCCCAGGAATTCGTGTACACCGCCTACGACTGGCGCATCGGTATCCTCAATCGCAAGCCCCTGTATGCCTGCCAATACTTCATGTCCAAGAACCACTGGCAGATCCTCAAACACGAGGGCGGTGGGCGCTTCAAGGACGGCAATTCACGCACCTTGGCGGTGACGGATGTTCCCAGAGAGGTGATGAACGCGGCGCTCAAGGCCGCCAATCTCATCGGCGACGGCCTGTATGGCGTGGACATCAAGCAGAACGACAAGGGCATCTACGTCATCGAGATCAATGACAACCCCAATATCGAGTCGGGCGTGGAGGACGCGGTCCTCAAAGACGATCTGTACCGCACTATCCTGCGTGAATTTATCGCCCGCCTCGGCCGGCGGCGCTCCGCCTGAGGCTAGAATGGTTGGTCGCAGGGATAGAGACGGAGGCTGGCTGTGCTGACCGACATTCGCAGGATCCTGACCAGGGAAATCTGGCACTGCGATCTGCATGCCCAGCCGGCGCCGCGCCGTACAGTCATTTTCTGGCTGCGCATGCTCCATGTACTCGCTCAGGATCTCGCCAGCGGCGAGCTCACCCTGCGCGCGATGAGCCTGGTCTATACCACCCTGCTGGCCATCGTGCCGCTGCTGGCGTTCGCCTTCTCGGTACTCAAGAGTCTCGGTGTCCAGGACCAGATGGAGCCGCTGCTGCTGGATTTCCTCGCGCCCCTGGGCGCCAAGGGCGAGGAGATCTCCGGAAAGATCATCAATTTCGTGGATAACGTCAAGGCCGGGGTGCTCGGTATCCTCGGCCTGCTGCTGCTGCTCTACACCGCCATCTCGCTGGTACAGAAGGTGGAGTCCTCTTTCAACTACGTATGGCGTGTGCGCGAGGCGCGCACGCTTACCGAACGCTTCAGCCATTACGTGAGTGTCGTGCTTGTGGGCCCGCTGCTGATCGTCGCCGCGCTGGGCATCACCGCCACCGCCAGCAGCCACGTCATGCTGCAGCACATCATTGACGTGGCGCCGCTGGGCAAGCTGCTGGTGGTGCTGGCCAGGACTCTGCCATACCTGCTCGCCATTGCAGCCTTTACTTTCCTCTACATCTTCATGCCGAATACGCATGTGCAGTTCCGCGCGGCGCTGACAGGCGGCATCTTCGCCGGCGTGTTGTGGGAGTTCAGCGGCTGGGCGTTCACGGTCTTGAGCATCAGCTCCACGCGGCTCACGGCCATCTACTCCAGTTTTGCCATCCTCATCATGTTCATGATCTGGATATACCTGTGCTGGCTGATCCTGTTCGTAGGCACCCAGGTAGCCTTCTACGTGCAGAACCCGGAGCTGGTGCGCCATGGCCGTGGCTACGAGGACGTGGGCGGACGCACGCTGGAACGCGTGGCGCTGCACATCATGTATTTAATAGGCCGCGGCTACGTCGACAATAAAACGCCGTGGTCGCGCGAGGAACTGGCGCGGCACCTGCATGTACCCACCGACACCATCCTCGACGTACTGGGAAGACTGCATGCACTAGGGCTGGTCACCCTGGTAAACGGACGTGTCCGCCGCTACCTGCCGGCTCGTGACATGGGCACCATCACCTTGAAGGATATAGTCAACAGCATGCGCCGCAATCCGCCGGGCGCCGAGGACGTGGACCGCCATCTGCAGGCGGTGGCTTCCGTGGATCAGGTGATGAAGCAGCTGGATCATGCCATAGGCACCGCTCTCGGCGACATGACACTGCGCGCACTGGTGGAGCGGCAGGCAGGCACGGACATTGCGGATCTGCGCCGCAGCTGAGGCGCGGCACGTTACAGGCGGCCGGTGAACAAGCCCCGGGCTGCGTTGGACCTGACCCGGGTCCGGAGCCATTTCCACCGACACGACAGCGATCAGATTTCCCTGCGACAGGGCCATCGGCATCCAGGCACCGGGCAACTGCGCCAAACGGCGAGACGGCTGTGGCGCAACACCCTGACGTGCTGTGGGCTCGCAGGGTGCATGACAGCATATTGGGAAAACGGACCGGCTGATCGGCCGCCGCGGCCGGAGCACCCAGGGGGCTGGTTACCGCCCGTCACCACCGCCAGCTCCGCATCCTGCCACACCAGGGTGCCGCGATGCACAGGACAACATCCGGCCCCTTCAGCGCTGCGCAGCGGTCATGCGCTGCAGACGCTCAATGAGTTTTTCATGGAAACCGCCGAAGCCGCCGTTGCTCATGATGAGCACATGGTCACCGCGCCGCAGTTCGCCGGTCACCATGCTGACCAGCCGCTCCAGATCATGGCTGACGCTCACCCGCTGTCCCAGAGGTTGCATGGCGGCCGCCACGTCCCAGGTGACATTCTGCGCCTGGTACACGAACACGCGATCAGCCGCCTGCAGTGAGACGGCGAGCGTATCGCGGTGTACACCCATCTTCATGGTGTGGGAGCGCGGTTCCAGCACCGCGATGATGCGCCCCTCGCCGACCCGCTTACGCAGACCGTCCAGGGTGGCGGCGATGGCGGTGGGGTGATGGGCGAAGTCGTCGTAAACCGTCACGCCGCCGACCTGTGCGCGCACTTCCAGACGGCGTTTAACGCCCTGGAAGCGGATCAGTGCTTCCGCGGCCCGCCACGGTTCCACGCCCGCATGCTGGGCTGCGACGACGGCGGCCAGGGCATTCTGCACGTTATGCAGGCCCAGCAGTTTCCATTGCACCGTGGCGACGGTCTTGCCGCCATGGCTGATATTGAAGGCGCTGCCATCCGCTGCAACATGCCTGGCGGTCCAGTCCGCCGCCGCCAGCGCGAAAGATTCCCGGCGCGTCCAGCAGCCTTTCTCCAGCACATGTTGCAGGTTCGCATCGGCGCCATTGGTTACGATCAGACCATTGCCGGGGATGGTACGCACCAGATAATGGAACTGCGTCTCGATGCTGGCGAGATCCGGGAAGATATCGGCGTGATCGTATTCGAGATTGTTGAGGATAACTGTGCGCGGACGGTAGTGCAGGAACTTGGCGCCCTTGTCGAAAAAGGCAGTGTCGTATTCATCCGCTTCCACCACAAAAATTTTCCCGTCACCCAGCCGCGCGGAGATGCCGAAGTTCTGCGGCACGCCGCCGATCAGAAAACCCGGCTTGAAACCGGCGCATTCCAATATCCACGCCGTCATGCTGCTGGTGGTGGTCTTGCCGTGGGTACCGGCCACGGCGATCGTGTGCCGGCCCTTGAGGATATGCTCCGCGAGCCACTGCGGGCCGGACATATAGGGCAAGCCGCGCGTCAGCACGGCCTCCACCGCGGGATTGCCGCGTGCCAGCGCGTTGCCCACCAGCACGCAATCCGGGGCAGGTTTCAGATGTTCGGGTCGATAGCCTTCACGCAGCCGGATTCCGAGCTCCGCGAGCTGCGTACTCATGGGGGGATAGACGTCAGCGTCGGAACCGCTCACTTCATGGCCGGCGGCCTTGGCCAGCGCCGCTATGCCGCCCATGAAAGTACCGCAGATACCGAGTATATGGATACGCATGTCAGCCCATCGGAAACAAGCCGGAGAATATCAGCTGGTTGGCTATCACATACAGGCAGGCGACCAGAATACCGGCCATGAAGGGCATATTCACCGCATGTCGCAGTATATGACCGATCACGATTACGCCCCACGCCATGAGAAGCACCACTGCCCATGATGCCACATAGGCAGGGACCGCAGTGCCGCTATGGACGCTTACCAGTATGAAAGGCGTCTGTACCATCATTATCAGAATGCTGGTGCCCAGCAGCGCGACGAACGTCTGGTTGAAGCGCCCCCGTAAACCGCGGACTGAAAGCACCAGGACGCAAAAAACAGCGAACAGGGCGGTATCCAGCGCGGCCTGCAGCAACATGGACGGGCCATGCGTCTTCTGCGCAAGCGACTGCACCATGTCCATGAGGACATAGATGCACAGCATGACGGCGAGCAATGCCGGCGATCTCGGGAACACCTGCGGACCGCGCTTGAGCAGGCAAATTTCCCAGCAGGTGCGTACAATCGCTTTCATCGTTTGCCGGCTGTTGCGAAACTGGCAGGCATCATACCCCGGTGCCCCTCTACGCAATCGGACAACCTGGACTTTCCGCATGGCTGAAGCTTATCTCCGGATCGAGACCGATGCGGCGCTGGAATCACTCTGCAGACCTCTGCGTACTGCTGAATGGCTGGCACTGGATACCGAGTTCATCCGCGAGCGCACCTATTATCCGCAGCTGTGCCTGGTGCAGGTAGCGACGCCCGATATCGTTGCCTGCGTGGATGTATTGGCCATCAAGGTGCTGGACCCGCTGTTCGCGGTGCTCTACGACCCCGCCATCCTCAAGGTGCTGCACTCCGCCCGCCAGGACCTGGAACTGTTCTTCCATCTGACCGGCCGCGTGCCGACACCGGTGTTCGACACACAGCTGGCTGCCAGCTTCGCAGGCTTTCCTGACCAGGCGGGTTATGCCACGGTGGTACAGGCATTACTGGGCATCGCTCTGGACAAAAGCCACACGCGCACCGACTGGTCGCAGCGGCCGTTGCCGGCGGCGGCCCTGGACTACGCCGCGGACGATGTGCGTTATCTGCGCGAGATCTACCTGCATCTGCGGGGTGAGTTGCAGACACGCGCGCGACTCACCTGGCTGGATAAGGACAGCAGCCTGCTCACCGATCCCGCCACTTACCGTCCCGACCCGGAGACTGCATGGCGGCGTCTGCGCGGTTTACAGCGTCTCCGGCCCCGGCAACTGGCCGCCGGCAAGGCACTGGCCGCCTGGCGGGAGCGCATGGCGATGCAGAACAACCTGCCGCGCCAGTGGGTACTCAAGGACGAGGTGCTCACCGACCTCGCGCGGCAATTGCCCGCCACACCGGCAGCCCTGCTGTCAGTCCGGGGGCTCAACGAAGCGCTGGTACGCAAGTACGGCGAGGCCCTGCTCGGCATCCTCGCCACCGCGCCAGCACAGAGCACGGTTACCGCCGTGGCGCCCACCGAGGCACGTCTCTCGGCCCAGGAGGAGGCGCTGGTGGATGCACTCATGGCGCTGGTGCGTTTCAGGGGTGCCGAGGCCGGCGTGAGCCCGGCGCAACTCGCCACCCGCAGCGAGTTGCAGCGCCTGGCCCGCGGCAAGCGCGATGTCCCGGTGTTACAAGGCTGGCGGCTTGAGACCGCGGGACGCGAACTTCTGCGATTGCTCGACGGCGAGATAACGCTCGCGGTCAGCGACGGCGTGCTCACGCCGGTGACCGTGGATAAAAAGGGGTGATGCCGCTACTTGCGGCCGGCGGATTTTTTCAACGGCTTTTTGCCGGCCACGCGCTTGCCGGCTTTCGCAGCCTTGCCTTTGACGCCTGCCGCTTTCACGGCCGGCTTTTTCATGGACCGACGCGCCGCCGCCGCGAGTTTGCCGGCATGTGCCTTGTGGGCCGGCGACCTGGCGGGTTTGGCCGGTGTTTTCTCCGGTTTCTTGCCGCTGCTCCGGGAAATAACCGGTTTGCCCTTTGCTGCTGCCGGCAATTTGCCGGCTCTTGAGAGCGGCTGGGGTGCTGTCTTGCCTTTTGCCGGTTTCGTGCCGGTCTGCAACGGCGGCGGCATGGGCTTGCGGGTGCCTTTGACCACGGGGTCCAGCAGCAGCAGCAGGCGCTTGAAGATCACATTCACCTCACCCACCGCATCCAGGACCTCAAGCCGGCCCTGGCTGCGGTAGAACTCAATGAGTGGCCGGGTCTGCACATCGTATACGCGCAGGCGGTTGCCGATGGTTTCTTCGTTGTCGTCGGCACGGTGATGCAACGCTGCGCCGCAACGGTCGCATTGGTCGTCGAGACGCGGCGGGTTGGTGTAGACGTTGTAGCTGGCTCCGCAGTTCTCGCAGTTGCGCCGGCCGGTGAGGCGCTGCATGAGCGCATCGAAGTCCACATCCATGAGCACCGCCACATCCAGCGGCTGATTCAGGGTACGCAGGGTCTCGTCCAGCGCTTGCGCCTGGGGGATGTTGCGCGGGAACCCATCGAGGATGAAGCCCTTGCGGGCGTCGTTGGCGCGCAACCGCTCACGGATGATGCCGAGCACGATCTCGTCGGAGACCAGCTGACCGGCGTCCATGGCAGCCTTGGCCTGCAGGCCGAGCGGGGTGCCCGCGGCCAGTACCGCCCGCAGCAGGTCACCGGTGGAGACATGCGGGATGCGGTACTTGTCGACCAGCAGTTTGGCCTGAGTCCCTTTACCGGAACCGGGCGCTCCCAACAACACGATCCTCATGGCGTACTCGCTTGGATATAGTAGGGGTCCGGGTGCGGCGACCGGGAAACGACCGGCCTGTGGGCTCGGCGCCCTCAAAGCAGGCGGTAAAGTACCCGTTGATCCCCGCAACGTCAACGCGTCCCCAGGCCCTCAAGGGTCTGCTGTATACAGTTCAGTTGCGATTGCGCGGGATCGGGAAGCGGGGTGTGCCGGGGTCGGAGGGGCGGCCCGGAAACGGGACCGGCAGCGTGAGCACTTGAGCACATCGGCGACATCGATAAAGACGCGCAAGCGTAAACCGCCGGCCGCGCTGCGGTGAAACCTGCGTCGGCAGTACGTCCGGCGGCGAACTACTGCTGTCGTGGATCTAGGCATGCTCACCAATACCGCGGCCCCGCCCGGCACGATGCGCGGCACGAGTCGCGGCAAGCATGGGTTGCACCGCAACGGGCGTGGGCACAGACGATGAGCGGCACGGGCCGGATTACTATTATGGAAAATTCACCCGCACCAAAAAATTTTGTGCGGCTTTTCCCCTGCCGGACGGCTTTTGGCAATTCCCGGACGCATGGTTACAATGCCGGGCGGCCGTGGGGCTTCCCCGCCGGACTTTCATTAAAAGAGCTTCTTAATCAATGGCTTCCAGAAAGAATGCCTTCTACGCCCAATCCGGAGGCGTGACCGCCGTCATCAATGCCAGCGCCTGCGGGGTCATCGAGACCGCCCGCAAGCACCGGGACCGGATCGGCAAAGTCTACGCCGGCCGCAACGGCATCATCGGCGCGCTCACCGAGGACCTCATCGACACCGGCAAGGAGAGCGCACAGAACATCGCCGCCCTCAGGCATACGCCCGGTGGGGCCTTCGGTTCCTGCCGCTACAGACTCAAGGGCCTGGAGGATAACCGCGCCCAGTACCAGCGTCTCATCGACGTGTTCCGTGCCCATGATATCGGCTATTTCTTCTACAACGGCGGCGGTGATTCCGCCGATACCTGCCTCAAGGTCTCGCAGCTTTCCGCGAAGCTCGGCTATCCGATCCAGGCCATACACGTGCCCAAGACCGTGGACAATGATCTGCCGGTCACCGACTGCTGCCCAGGCTTCGGCTCGGTGGCGAAATATGTGGCGGTATCCATAAAGGAAGCCGCGCTGGACGTGGCTTCCATGGCCAAGACTTCCACCAAGGTATTCGTCATGGAAGTCATGGGCCGGCATGCGGGCTGGATCGCGGCGGCGGCCGGACTGGCGCAAGCGCAGAAAGGCGACGCCCCCCACATCATCCTGTTCCCGGAGATCGTCTTCCACCAGCCGGTCTTCCTTAATAAGGTAAAAGCCAGCGTCGATCGCTGCGGCTACTGCGTGATCGTGGTGTCGGAAGGCGTGCGCGATGCGAATGGCGGGTTCCTGGCGGAAGCCGGCACCCGGGATGCCTTCGGCCATGCTCAATTGGGCGGCGTGGCGCCTTTCATCGCCAACATGGTGAAGGAAAATCTCAAATACAAATATCACTGGGCGGTGGCCGACTATCTGCAGCGTTCCGCGCGTCACATCGCCAGCAAGCTGGATGTGGTGCAGTCCTACGCTGTGGGCAAGGCCGCGGTGGAGCTGGCGCTCAAGGGACACAATGCGGTGATGCCCACGATTGTGCGTAAATCCGACAAGCCCTATCAATGGACCATCGGCGTCGCCCGGCTCGCGGATGTGGCCAACCGGGAAAAACCCTTGCCGCGGGATTTCATCACCACCGACGGTTTTGGCATCACCGCCAAAGCGCGGCGTTATCTTGCGCCGTTGATACAGGGCGAAGACTATCCGCCTTACAAGAATGGCATGCCGCAGTATGTAGTGCTCAAGAACGCCGCGGTGCCAAAAAAGTTAAACACCGGTTTCAAAATTTGATTGTTTTCATAAAGACACGCCCTCAACACTGGGAGATGCATACATGACAATTGAATATGGGTTATGGTTCGCGCTGGCCTGCAGCGCACTCGCGATTGTCTACGGCATCCTGGCCGTGGGCTGGGTGCTGAAACAACCCGCTGGCAACGAGCGCATGCGCGAGATCGCGGCTGCCATCCAGGTGGGCGCAAAGGCCTACCTCAACCGCCAGTACCGCACCATCGCCGTCGCCGGCGTGGTGCTGTTCCTGCTCATCGGTTTCGTGCTGCACAACTGGTGGGCCGCCATCGGCTTCGCCATCGGCAGCATCTTCTCCGGGGCCACCGGTTATATCGGCATGAACATCTCGGTGCGCGCCAACGTGCGCACTGCCGAAGCT
>JAGWNO010000032.1 GCA_028871235.1 Gammaproteobacteria bacterium | reverse complement strand
CAGCTGCGCGCCGCTGACGGGTAGTTTTACCGGCTCCGCACCGGTAGCCAGCAGCAATGCGTCGTAGCTGAACTCCCGACCCGTTTCGGTGTGTACTGTGTTGCGTGCTGGATTGATTGCGGTCACGCGCGTATCGCGCAGCAGCGTGATGTCGTGTTCCGCATAGAATTTCGCGGAGCGCACCGGCACCCACTCCTCGGGAGCGGTGCCGGCCAGGTAATCCTTGGACAGGTTGGGCCGGTCCGGCGGCAGGCTGTCCTCGGCGCTGAGCACGGTGACAGGCCCGGGGTAGCCGCAGAAACGCAAGGTGGTGGCAGCCGCCTCCCCCGCCGCGCCGCCGCCTACGATGACCACCGCCGCCGGCGCGCCTAGTGGCTTAGAGGGCTTGCGGGCGGAGCGTGTCAGGGTCGGCAGCCGGTCGTGTACATACGCCTTGCCATCCCGTTGTTCCACCCGCCAGCAGGGCAAAGGAGTGAGGGCCGGCGGCGCCAGCACCTCACCGTTGCGCAGGCTGAAACAGGCGTGGTGCCAGGGGCAACGGATGGTATCCCCCACCACCAAGCCCTTGGCCAACGGTCCGTGATAATGGCTGCAGACTGCGCCCACGGCGAATAATTCCCGGGCGTACCGCACTAACAGCACAGCTTCCTTGTCGATGTGACCGAGCAACGGCTCACCCTCGGGGAGGGAGTCGATATCTATACCGAGACTCAGATCCGGACCCATGGGTGCGGCAGCTGGGATCATGCGCGCTCCGGGAGTTGGCCGGCCCAACCAGTGTGGGACACAGCGGTACGGGGAAGTCCGCTCACTGTAGCACGCTCATGAGAAAACACTGCCGGCAGCGCCGCCCAGCCATGCACTACATCTTCCCCTGTATCGCCGTAAGTCTACAAGAATTAAAATTATTTATTTATAATGAGTTACAATGTAATACTAAAGTATTTTATTGATCATGATCCGGGCAGGGGCTTCCTGCACCTGCGCCGACATCCGCCGGCGGCGCAGCCCGCGGTCATCCCGCTCCAGGGCTGCCGATACATGACCATCACCCCTCTGCTGGAACTGAGAGCCGCCGAAGCGGCGGCTGGCAGAATGGAAACGCGGCTATAACAGCCATCGCATTGTGTCAGCGGACAGGCCTATTCCCCATCCGCTAACACCGAGGAGTGTCGATCGGGACGCCCGCAAGGCTTTGGCACGCCCCGGGCGGCGGGACACCAAAGCGCCAGCAGGCTGAAGCCGGTTTTCCGGATCTGCAGGGCCCTTGCGGGCCGCCAATTATTTTGGCTTCTTTATCCGCACCCGCTGCTCTATGCTTGCGGCCGGCGCGCCCAATTCGCCCATTTCCATCCAGGAGAGGTTTCCATGAGTGACCAGCCTAGTCCCCCATCGCCGCCGGCCATTACGCAGTGGGCACCACGCATCGCGCTTGCCGGTGCCGTCGTCGGCATACTCGCCATCCTGGCGTTCGCATTGCCGGGACCCGCTTATCACAGCGACATCCTCGGGCTGGGAACCGCATTCGGACTGATGAAATATGGCGCTTTCGGCGGCATCATCGCCACCGTCCTTTCTATTATCGCGCTAATCATGCTGCTGACCGCCCGACTGCGCGTGCATTACGGACGCGCGCTCCTTGGCCTGGTGCTGGGCATGCTGGCCTTCGGTATCCCCTACATGTGGCTCAAGAAGGCGGAATCGGTGCCGCCCATCCACGACATCAGCACCGACACGGTGAATCCGCCGCAATTCCACGCTATCCTGCCGCTGCGTGCCAAGGCACCCAACTCACCGGTGTACGGCGGCGCTGCGATTGCGGCTCTGCAGCACAAGGCCTATCCGGACATCCACACCATGGTGTTCAGCCTGTACATGGCTCAGGTGTATGCCGCCGCATTGCAGACGGTACAGAGTCTTGGCTGGAAGCTGGTCTCCAATGATCCCGCCACCGGTATAATCGAGGCCACCGACACTACCTTCTGGTTCGGTTTCAAGGACGACGTGGTAATCCGGATTACACCGCAGAGCAGCGGCTGCCGGTTGGACATCCGTTCCGAATCGCGCGTGGGCAAGAGCGATATAGGCAAAAATGCCGAACGCATCCGTACTTTCCGGGCCGCCCTCTACCGGCGGCTTGGGCTGCAGGACAGCGCACAGAAATAAATTTCTCACGGCTGCGGTCTTAACTGACGGGCCCCTGGAATGCCGTATGTAAACAAGACATGCGTAACTGCGACTACGGAATCCGCACCCTCGGCCGCGGATCAGCCGGCAGGAAACCGGCGCATGCACTTGCGCGCCTCCGCTGCCGTGAGCGCCACAGCGATAACTCGCTGCGGCAGCCATGCACCAGCCTTCAGCAGGCAGGTGCACGTCTGCTGGTGGCCACGCACCTCTTCTACCTGGCCATGATGCAAAGCAACCGCTTTGTGGCTGACAGGCGCATGAAGCGGCAGCTGACAGCTGATACTCACCGACCGGTGCAGCAACTGTTGCGTCTGCGTGGCACCCATGGTTGATTCCGGCAGCCGGCTTCGCAAGCTCATACCGCGTCTTCTAATTATCACCGTGGTCATCGTGGTGCTCACCGCCTTTTACCTGGCGGGCGGTACGCGCTGGTTGAACCTCAAGCAGCTGCTGGAGCAGCTAGACACCCTGCGGTTTCTGGTGCACAGGCATTATATTGCTGCGCTGTTCACCGCCGCTGCCGCCTACACGCTGATGGCGGCCCTCAGTATCCCCGGCGGCACCGTCATGTCGCTGCTGATCGGCTTCTTGTTCGGTCGCTGGGTGGGCGGTGCCGTTATCGTGGTATCCGCCACCCTCGGAGCCGGCAGCATTTTTCTGATGGTCCGGTACCTGATCGGTGACGCGGTACGCCGCCGTCTGGAGCGCAAACCCCAAGCCGCGCGCCTGTTGCATGGCTTTGAGCACGACGCCTTCAATTATCTGCTGTTCGTCCGGCTGGTGCCGCTATTCCCGTTCTGGCTGGTGAATCTGGTGAGCGCCTTCACTGCCATGCGCATGCGACAATTCATCTTTGGTACATTCATCGGCATCATGCCCGCTTGCTTCATCTATGCGAATGTGGGTGAGCAGCTGGGCAATATCCAGTCCGTGCATGGTCTGATATCGCCCGGGCTGATTGCCGCCATGGTGCTGCTGGGATTCCTGGCACTGTTGCCGGTGGGCGCACGCTGGTGGCGTACGACTCATCCTGATGAGGTATGAACACGCATGCCGAAGCGCTGCTGCTTGAGAACAGGACTTTCCCGTACCGGCGTCATGGCCAGTTACCTGCCTTGCAGGCGTGTCCCGGCTATCGCCGCCACAACATGTCCTGTATTCCTTGTCATATGAGCGCCGGCACGTTGAATTGAGATGCGTATTGCCATCATCATCCCGGTCCTGGAAGAAGCCGCGTTGATTGCCGGCAGCCTGGCCCGCCTCCAGCGGATGCGGCAGGCGGGCCACGAACTCATCGTTGTGGATGGCGGCAGCCGCGACGGTACGCCGGATTTGGCGCGGCCGCTGGCCGACCGGGTGATCACCGCGGCACACGGCCGTGCACGGCAGATGAATGCGGGAGCAGAGGCGGCGCGCAGCGACGTGCTGCTGTTCCTGCATGCGGATATCCGCCTGTCACAGGATGCCGCGGAACAGATTGCAACCGCGACGGCAAACGGCGCCTTATGGGGCAGGTTCGATGTGCGTCTGTGCGGTGACGGGAAGCTGTTGCGCATCGTCGCGCAGTGCATGAATTGGCGTTCACGGCTCACCGGCATCGCCACGGGGGACCAAGCCGTGTTTGTGCGCCGGGATGTGTTCAAGCATGCGGGTGGTTATCCCGACATCCCGCTCATGGAAGACATCGCTATGAGCAAACTGCTCAGGAAGCAGCATTTCCCCGCCCGCCTCGTGGGACCCGCATGGGTATCCAGCCGCCGCTGGCAACGTAACGGTGTGCTGCGCACCATCCTGCTCATGTGGTATCTGCGGCTCGCCTACTTTCTAGGTGCTGATACCCGGCGGCTGGCTGCCCGTTACGGCAATGGCCCCCGTCAGGAGCGCATTGATGGATGATGGGCTGATCCGGCTGGCGTGTTTCCTGGGCGGCTTGCTGCTGTTCGGGATGCTGGAATACTGGCGGCCGTGGCGATCCCCGCCAGGCTGGCGGCACAAGGCTGTAAATCTGGGTATGGTGGTGGTGGACAGCCTCCTCGTGCGCCTCATTGTGCCGGTGTCACTGGTGGCAGTGACGCTGTTCACGGCGCAACATCGCAGCGGCCTGCTGGTGCTGGTACCGCTGCCGGCACCGCTGGCGGTCTTTTTCGGCATTCTGCTTCTGGACCTCACCATCTACGCCCAGCACATGCTGTTCCACCGCATAGCGCTGCTATGGCGGTTGCACCGCGTACACCATACCGATCCGACCCTGGATGTGACCACCGGTGTACGCTTTCATCCATTGGAGATCATCATCTCAGCGTGCATCAAGCTTGCGGCCATCGTGGTATTCGGGGTGCCGGCCATGGCGGTGCTGGTCTTCGAAGTGCTGCTGAATGTCTCCTCGCTTTTCAACCACGCGAATCTGCGTTTGCCGGCATGGCTTGACCGTCTGCTGCGCTTCCTCATCGTGACGCCCGGTATGCACCGGGTACATCATTCCGCTGTGGCCGGCGAACTCAACCACAATTTCGGTTTTAATCTCAGCGGGTGGGACCGGCTGTTTGGTACGTATCTTGGCCGATCCATCGCCGGTGAAGAACGCATGCCGGTGGGTCTGCCGGATGCCCAGGATGCGCGCGCCGGATTTGTGGATCTGCTGCTGCTGCCTTTCCGGCGTGAATGATACCAGTGCCCCTGTCCTGTAGCGTGGCGGTACTGGCGAAAGCGCCGCTGCCGGGTTATGCCAAAACGCGCCTGCGTACCTGCCTCGGCGATGCGGGCGCCGCCCGGCTGCAGGAGGAGCTGGTCACCCGGGCGGTGCATACCGTCCTCGCCGCCGGCGTCGGCAGCGTGCGCCTGTGGTGCACGCCGGACGCCCACCATCCCTTCTTCCGGCGGCTCGCCGCTGAAACAGGCGTGGCCCTGGCGGTGCAGCCTCCTGGAGATCTGGGCGTTCGCATGCTGCATTGCGCCACTGCATCACTGGCCTACGCCTCAGCTGTGATCCTTACCGGCAGCGACTGTCCGGTCATGACGCCAAACTATCTTCACGACGCCGCTGTCGCACTCGCTGATCACGATGCGGTGATGGGTCCCGCGGAAGACGGCGGATATGTACTGCTGGGGTTGCGGCGCAGCCACGCATCGTTATTCACGGACATGCGGTGGGGAGGCGGCATGGTGCTGGCGGAAACCCGCCAGCGTCTCGCAGACCTCGGCTGGAGGTATCACACCCTCGCCACCCTCTGGGATGTGGATACGCCGGCAGACCTGCGGCGCTGGCATCGCACCCTGGTTCCGTCATGAGCCTCAGCGCCGCTGATACTGGTTGTTGCCGAAGAGGTTCTCCCTGGCCTTATCAGACATGCCGGGGCTGCGCTTGTCCTTGAGCACCAGCATGCCGCGCTGCACCCCCGGACGCGCGCCGGTCTTTTCGAACCAGCGCTTCAAGTGGGGGAAGTCGCGCAGATTTTGCCCCTGACGCTCGTATGGGACGATCCAGGGATAGATAGCCATGTCAGCGATGGAATACTCGCCGGCCATGAATTCCCGTCCTGCCAGCTGCTTGTCCATGACGCCATACAGACGCCCGGCTTCCCTGGTGTAGCGGTTGATGGCGTATTCGATCCTTTCCGGTGCATAGCCTCGGAAATGATGGGCCTGCCCCAGCATGGGACCCACGCCACCCATCTGGAAAAACAGCCACTGCAGAACGGCATATCTTCCACGTTTCTCCTGCGGCAGGAACATGCCGGTCTTTTCCGCCAGATACACCAGGATCGCTCCGGACTCGAAGACCGCGATGGGACGGCCGCCCGGTCCATCCGGATCGACGATGGCGGGCATCTTGTTGTTGGGACTGATCTGCAGAAATTCCGGCGTGAACTGGTCGCCGTTGCCGATATCTACCGGGTGCACCGTATAGGGCACGCCCGCCTCCTCGAGGAAGATACTGATCTTCTGCCCATTGGGCGTGGGCCAGTAATAGAGATCAATGGGCTTGTTCATAACTGCCTCCTTAATATGATTCAAGGTGTCAACTTCATAACCAGCGGCGTGCGGCCCAACCGATTACTTCCAGGATCCGCCGGTACCAGCTGCGCTGCTCCCAGCCAGCCGGCCGGATGAGCTCGGATTCCTGCAGGTCATCCAGGAATTGCGTTTGCAGAGCGGCGGCCAGGGCCTTCTGGTTGCTGGCAAGGTTGAGTTCGTAATTGAAGAGGAAGCTGCGGTAGTCGATATTCGCGGTGCCCACGCTGCTCCACACGCCATCCACCACCACAGTCTTGGCATGCAGCATGCGCGGCAGATATTCGTGGATTTTCACGCCGGCCACCAGCAGACTGGCATAGGCCGCATGTGATGCCCACTTGGCGATGCGCACATCGTTCTTGCGCGGTACCAGCACGCGCACATCCACACCGCGCCGGGCGGCTCCTGCGAGGCTGCGCTGGGTGCGGTAATCCGGCACGAAATACGGCGTGGTCAGGCAGATATGCCGCCGGGCGGTGGCGAATCTGGCCGTATACAGGTTACGCAGAAACAACCGGCCACGACGTGAATGATTGGTGATGAGTGCATTGCCATCCGGCGCCTGGATGAACGGATATCTGCGCCGCCGTTCGCGCCAGAAGGCGTCGAACAGGGTCTGCAGGTGCCGCGCAAGGATGCCGCTGATCTGCACATGGGTGTCACGCCAGCGCGCCTCGCCGTATATCTCCCGGGAATTTTCCCGGTGAATATTAAAGCCGCCGAGGAAGCCGGTGCGCCCGTCCACCACTAGCAGCTTGCGGTGATTGCGGCGGTTGTAACGCCATGGAGCCCGCCAGTTCCAGCGATGGAACCAGCGTACCCGCACGCCATCACGCTTGAGCTGCTGCTCGAGACGCCGCGACGTCCAGAACAGCGATCCGGCCGTGTCAAGGTGCATCAACACCTGCACTCCGGCACGGGCGCGCTCCCCCAGTGTGTCGGCGAAGCGCCGGCCGATCTCGTCATCGGCGAAAATATAGCTTTCCAGTTTGATGGAATGACGGGCGGCGCGGATGCTGGCGAGCATGGCCGCATACAGTTCATCGCCCTCGATGAAAAGTCGCATCAGTCCCGCAGTGCCTGCCGCCATCTTGTCACCGGCCGGCCGCGATTGTTCCCGGGTAGCCATTGTCATGCATCAAACTGGTATAGTGACGCCTGGTTTTCCGGTTTGTGATCGTGTCCGCTTCATCCTGCCGCATGCGTCTGCTGCTCTACAATATCCGCTACGCCGCCGGTCATGGCCCGGGGTTCCATTTCCCGGTACCGGGCGTGGGCGGGTATCTGCGTGGCACCAGCCGCAAGCTCGGCCAGATAACCGATTTCATCAAATCCACAACGCCCGATATCGTCGGCCTGATCGAAGTGGATATGGGTTCTATACGCTCATCGACCGTCAACCAGGCGGAAGCCATCGCCCATGCCACCGGCCTTGCTTCATCCTATCAGAATAAATACGGCATTGATTCGATCAATCAGCGTCTGCCAATCGTGCGCAAGCAGGGCAACGCCTTCCTTACCAGGCAGGCAGGCGCGATCCAGCGATCTCACTATTTCGAGCTTGGCATAAAGCGGCTCATCATGGAGCTGGAACTGGACGAAGTGTGCGTGTTTCTGGTGCATCTTTCGCTGAAATACCGCCATCGGCATCAGCAGATGCACCATCTGGTGTCGCTGGTGCGCAGTGCGCGCAAACCGGTGATTGTAGCGGGCGATTTCAATACACTCTGGGGCAGTTACGAAATCGATTTGTTCGCTGCCGCCGCCGGTTTGCACAGCGCCAACATCCACAACCTGCCCTCATGGCCGAGTTCACGCCCGTCCAGGCAGCTGGATTTCATCTTGTACAGCCCGGGGATCCGTATGACGCATTTCGAGATCCAGCCGGTGCGGTTCTCGGATCATCTGCCGCTGCTCTTCGATTTTGAGCCCAACATGGAACCCTGACATGTGGTCGGCGTTTTTCATCATCGCGATCATGATGGCGCTGGGCGCCTGCGGAGTCCTGCTGCTGGTTTGGTACCGGCAACAGCGAAGCCACCGGCAGATGCTGCGCGCTGTGCGCATGGAAGACGCCTGGCAGTCATGGCTGAACAGCGCACACCTGACCGCTGCCGATCGCGCCAGCCGCGAGCTGCTGTTGACGCACATGGCCGCTGCCGTGCGGGAGTCGGTCCACAGGAGCCTGCTGGAATTGGAACTCCGGCTCCAGGCTGATGCCACGCCGTTGACAACCATCCGCAAGGAACTCATGGACAGTGTGGACCGGCGGGCCCTGAATACGGAGATACTGGGTTTGCCGGAGGAGGTGCGCACGCGTCTGCGCCAGCACAGCCAGGAGATGCTGCAAAGTGACGCGGAGGCCCGCACTTACATCGCCGCCAACGAGCTGCGCATGCTGGTGCTGCGTGAATACGCCGCGCTGCGCTTCGGCGACCGCGCCGCCGGCGATTGGTTCGACGTCTATGTGAAGGCTTCCAGCCTGCGGCAGCGCAGCACCCGCCTTCATATAAAACGTACCCTCAACGGCAGCCAGAGCACGCTGGACGATATCCGTTACCAGACCATCACCCGCATGGATCAGGAGATTCGTGCGCGTCTCCTGCAGGTGCCTGCAGGCACCCGTTTCCCGGGTTTCAACCAGCCGCTCGCCGATGGCGATGAGCAGCGGTAATGCGAGCTTGCAGCGGCCCCGCCCTGTTCCTATGATTGACCGCCTTTCCCGAGCCAACGGACGCCTGTCCATGCGGCCGTTACCAGCCAAAACGGAGTACCCCCATGTCCACCCCTTCTTCCCAGGCCAACTGGCGCATCGAACGTGACGCTGGCGGTATCGCCTGGCTGTGCTTTGACAAGGTCGGCGCCAGCGCCAACGTGCTTTCGGGCCAGGTGATGGCGGAACTGGGTGAGCGTCTCAGGGAACTGGCGGCGCAGCCGCCCGCGGGCGTGGTGATTTATTCCGCCAAGAACAGCGGCTTCATCGCCGGCGCCGATATCAAGGAATTCACCGGTCTCAAGACGCCGGAGGATGCCTTCCAGATGATCCGCCGCGGCCAGCTGGTCGTGGAGCAGCTGGAGCAGCTGCCCTGCCCCACAGTGGCGCTCATCAACGGCTTTTGCCTGGGCGGCGGGCTGGAACTGTCACTGGCCTGCCGTTATCGCGTGGGCATCGATGATGACCGCCTGAGCCTGGGTCTCCCGGAAGTGAAGCTCGGCATCCATCCCGGATTCGGCGGTACGGTACGCTCAACCCGCCTCCTGGGCGTCATCCCTGCCATGAGCTTCATGCTCAACGGCCGCAATGTGCACGGCCGCGAAGCCATGAACATCGGCTTGCTGGACCGGCTGGTAAAGGCCGGCGACGCCCGGCAGGCTGCCCGGGATCTGCTGCTGCGCACGCCGCCGCGCCGGCATCCGCGCTTGCTGCAGACACTCCTGGCACTGGCACCGCTGCGGTCGCTGGTGGCCAGCCAGCTCACCAAACAGGTGGCCGCCAAGGTGCGCCGTGATCATTACCCCGCACCCTACGCCATTATCGAACTATGGAAGCGGTATGCCGGCAGCAACGAGATGTACGTGCAGGAAGCCCATTCCATCGCACGGCTCATGGTGCATGACACGGCGCGTAACCTGGTGCGCGTGTTCCTGTTGCAGGACCGGTTGAAATCCCTGGGCAAGAAATCCGATCTGGCGCTCAAACACGTTCATGTGGTGGGTGCCGGCACCATGGGCGGCGATATCGCCGCGTGGTGCGCATTACGTGGTTACAACGTGACGCTGCAGGATCGCGAGGAAAAATATGTGCGACCGGCGCTGGCGCGTGCCCAGGCGTTGTTCGGGAAGAAGCTCAGGGGTGCCGAGATTCAGAATGCCGTCAAGCGTCTCAGCATGGACGTGGCAGGTGCCGGTGCCAAGGACGCCGATGTGGTCATCGAGGCGATCTTCGAGGATGTGGCCGCCAAGCAGGCGCTTTACAAGACGCTGGATGCGAAGATGAAAGCGGACGCAGTGCTGGCCACCAACACCTCCAGTATCCGCCTGGAAACGCTGCGCACCGTGCTTTCGGAACCGCAACGGCTGGTAGGGCTGCATTTCTTCAATCCAGTAGCGAAGATGCCGCTGGTGGAGATCATCCATGCCGGCGACACCGATGCGGGCGTGGTCGCCAAGGCGCTGGCATTCGCACGCCACATCGACAAGCTGGCGGTGCCGGTAAAGAGCGCTCCCGGCTTCCTGGTGAATCGCATCCTCATGCCCTATCTCATGGAAGCCATGCTGGCTGCCGACGAAGGTATTCCGCTGGAGGCGATTGATCAGGCGGCGCTGGATTACGGCATGCCCATGGGTCCGGCGGAGCTGGCCGATACCGTGGGCCTGGACGTGTGTCTGTCGGTGTCGCGGGTGTTTGCCAAGGAGTTCAACAAGCAGATACCCGACAGCCTGATACAACGGGTGAACGCCAACAAACTCGGCCGCAAGACCGGCGAGGGATTCTACAAGTATCAGGAAGGCAAACCGTTGAAGGACAGGAATCGCGCCCGCAACATGCCCGCGGACCTGCGGGACCGGCTTATCCTGCCCATGATCAATGAAGCGGTGGCAGTGCTGCGCGAAGGCATCGTGGCGGACCCGGAGCTGCTGGATGCCGGCGTCATATTCGGCACCGGCTTTGCGCCCTTCCGCGGCGGCCCCATCAACTACATCCGCGCCACCGGCGTGGATAACCTCAAGAGCCGGCTGGCGAAGCTGGCGGCGCAGCACGGCGCACGTTTCCAGGCGGACGCCGGCTGGACGGCCGCCACCCTGAAGGAGCCTAAAGCATGAAATTTGATGCCATGCCCAAGGACCGTGAAGCCACGGTCCGCACCCTGGCCATGCCCAAGGACACCAATGGGCTCGGCGACATCTTCGGCGGCTGGATCATGTCCCACGCCGATATCGCCGGCGCCATCCTTGCCTTCCGCCGCGCCGGCGGTCGGGTGGTGACGGTGGCGGTGAACGAATTCGTGTTCGTGAGTCCGGTGTATGTGGGCGATGTGGTGAGTTTCTACACCGACGTGGTGCACGTGGGTAATACCTCCCTTGGCGTGGACGTCACTGTCTTCTCCCAGCGCAGTGATGGCGAGCATGAAACCTGCGTAAAGGTAGCCACGGCGCAGCTGACCTATGTGCGGGTGGGCGCCAATCGCCGTCCGTTGCCGATAGCGAAGCACACCGATTAGCACGGACAGGCGAACCGACTGTGCTAGACTTTCAGCCTTGACCGTTCCGTCCTGTACCAGGCACCAGCGGGAAAACAACAAGCAGCACACGGGTTGCAAGGCATGCCCACCAGATCGCTTGATCGCGAACTCATCCGCAATTTCTCGCCCCTGAGCGGTCTCAAGCCGGAGAATCAGACGGATCTCGCCAGCAAGACCCAGCTCCAGGAACTGGGTGCAGGGCGCTATCTGTTCAAGCAGGGGGATGCCGACAAACGCAGTCTGTATCTCGTGGACGGTGAGATCGAACTGCGCAATGGCGATAAAATCGTACGCGTGATCAAGAGCGGTTCCGATGAAGCGCGCCACCCGTTGGCGCCACAAGTTCCACGTCACTTGTCCGCCAGGGCGCGCACCGACATCGAATATTTCGCCGTCGACCGCGACCTGTTGGACATCATGCTCACCTGGGACCAGACCGGGGCTTTCGAGGTCGGTGAATTGCAGGTGCAGGATGACGTTATCCAGGGTGATGACTGGATGACCGCCATCCTGCAGACCAAAGCCTTCCACCGCATCCCGCCCGCCAATATCCAGGCGGTATTCATGCGTATGGAGCACATCCACCGCAAGCAGGACGATGTGATCATCAAGCAGGACGATGAAGGCGATTTCTACTACATCATTGCCGAGGGCAAGTGCCTGGTGACCCGCGAGATGCCCAACAATAAGGCCGGCATCAGGCTGGCTGAACTGGGTGTGGGCGACAGCTTCGGTGAGGAAGCCCTGATCTCGGATGCCAAGCGCAACGCCACCGTGACCATGCTCACCGATGGGGCGCTGGTACGGCTTGCCAAGCAGGATTTCAAGACGCTGTTGAACGAGCCGCTGCAGAAATGGGTCAATTACAACGAGGCCAAGCAGATTGTCGCTGGCGGCGGCCAGTGGCTGGACGTGCGACTGCCCAGTGAATATGAAAACCGGCATCAGGGCAGCGCCATCAACATCCCGCTGTACTTCATGCGCATGAAGCTGGATACCCTGGATCCCAAACGCAAGTATGTGGTGTGCTGCGATACCGGCCGGCGCAGCTCGGCGGGCGCCTATATCCTCAGCGAACGGGGTTTCGATGCTTATGTGCTCAAGGACGGCCTGGTCGCCCTTGAATCCGCCTGATCGGCTCCGGCGATCTGTCAGGATGATGCATAGATCTGGCCCTTAAGGCCATGGGCCTCGTTGAAGTGCCCCAATTCTTCCACCACGACCCGCATGGCAGCCTGCTCTGCTACCGTGAGATACGGGTTCCATATATCGAAGATCAGCACCACCCGCGTCCGATCGCTGCGGTTCCAGGCTTCGTGCTCGAAGGTGTCGTC
This sequence comes from Gammaproteobacteria bacterium, assembly GCA_028871235.1. Lineage (GTDB taxonomy): Bacteria > Pseudomonadota > Gammaproteobacteria > Natronospirales > REEB76 > REEB76. The sequence goes on along the minus strand of JAGWNO010000032.1, from coordinate 1,973 downwards.
GAACACCATGCATTCCCCTTCCCGCCAGCTGCGCGTCTCGCCGCCGACGGTGATACCGCAAGCGGGCGGGATGATGAGCGGCAGATGCGCTACCAAGCGGCAATTAATTACGCCGGTATGCACCGGAATGTGGGTATCCGGCTTGAGCACGGAGAAGAACACTTCCGGTGAATGCTCCGCCACGCGGATCAGAGGCAGCGAATCCAGCACCGCTGAAGTCGCTGGGCAGCGTCGATGGTTCTCCTCAAAGCGTTTACCGTCTCGGAAGAAAAAGAATGCATTCCAGCTCGGTGATTGGTTGACTGCCCGCCAGTAATCGGCACCGGGATGATCCTTGGGGATTTCCACAAATGGCCGGAAACCCGCATCGTCATGCAATACTTCCAGAAGTTCCGTGCGTATTGCGTCGGTATGCCTTTCCAGCTCTGCCATCCATGGAAAGGCATCGTGCTCATGCCAGCCATGCGCGGGAATATCCGGGAAGGTCATCAAGGTGGGGTGCTGGCGGGGGTGCATCTGGATTTTGGGTTCGCGACCATGATGTATGGCGAGGCAGCGATCCACCCGCCGCAAGGCTTCGGAACCATACCGCTTGCGCACCGGCGCGAGCGCTCGCGCCAGCCAGTGTTCACGCGCCTGCTGCGCGCTATGCAGGGCCCGGTTGAGCAGGTTGCGCACGCTGTCCGGCAGAGTGGCGCTGTGCAGCAACAGGCCAAATTGCTCCGCTTGCGCCAAGGCGCGCACATAAGCGCTGACCGCCTCATCCTGCCGACCCAGATGTTCCAGAATGGCGCCCTTATGCAGCAGCGCCACCGGGAATTCCTGTTTGCGGCGCAGCGCCTGGTCGAAAGCGGCGAGCGCCTCCGTGAACGCACCGCGGGCGCGCAGTGCCAGGCCCAAGTTCTTGTAGAGCGAAGCATCATCGGGATGCTGCTGCAGGGCACGCTCGAAATACGCCGCGCTCCGCTCGAACTCTCCGGCGCTGAGCGCCTGTATGCCGAGAAAGCCGAGGGCCTCGACGTTATCGGGGGAGGACTCCAGGATACGGTGGTACAGGGTCGCTGCCTGTGACCATGCACCCTGGCGTGTGGACTCTTGCGCCTGTTGGATGAGCGAGGCTATATCCGCACTGTTCCCGGCCGACTGGCTGTTCAGACCGACATCCTCATGACATTCACATGGTGTGGGTGGGGCGATCCGCCTGCAGGGCGCCACCCAGGAAACCCTCAATCTTCCGCTGTGTGTTGCCGCCATCCTGGTCGCTGAATTGCACGCCGATACCGGCCGCGCGCTTTCCTTGCGCACCCCGCGGCGTGACCCAGATGACCTTCGCCGCCACCGGCAGACGGTCCGCTGAATCCATGAGCTGCAGCAATATGAAGACTTCATCACCCAGCTGGTAGGACTTGTTGGTGGGGATGAACAGGCCGCCGTTTTTGACAAAGGACATGTAGGCGCTGTACAGCGCGCTCTTGTCCTTGATGGCAAGATTGAGAATGCCCTGCTGGCGTGGTGCGTTCATCAGGTCCGTCCTCCCCGTGCGGCAAGTGGTGCCGTCTCCAATGTCCTGAGTCCATCCGCCCACTCTACCAGCAGGCTTTCCAGCAGCAGCCGCGTGTTCACCGGGGAACCGGCCAGCGCCATTGCCTCATACAGGCGACTCAGGTACGCATGCAGTGCCCGCAAGTTTATTCCACGGCCAGCGGTTTGCAATAGCTCGCGCGCATCAGTATTGATGATCTGCACCCTGTCGCCAGCAGCGGCATGCTGGGTGATGAGATCCATCACCCAGGACTGCATGAACCGCAGCACCGCCTCCGTATCCTCCTGTTTGAGTGCTGCGGCGCTGGTTACCGGGTCGCGCCGGCCGGCACGCAGCTCCGCCAGCAGATGGTAGAACATCAGGCGTTGCTGCACGAAGCCCGTCTGGGCCAGTTGCCGGGCGAGTAACGGGCCGCCGCCGGCGACCCCCA
>JAGWNO010000175.1 GCA_028871235.1 Gammaproteobacteria bacterium | reverse complement strand
TGGCGCATTGATTATCAGGTGATCACGCCGGGATTGCGGGATGCCGTGAAGCAGGCGTCGATTTACAAGGCGCGGCGTTTCTCCGATCACGCGCCGCTCATCATCGATTATGACTATGAACTCCGGGGCGCCTGAGGGACCACGGGTGAAAGCCACTACCCTCGCCGAACTTGCCCGGGCAAGCCTGAACCGGCGCATCGGCGTGACGCTGCTGCTGGGGTTTTCCTCCGGCCTGCCGCTGGCGCTCTCCGGCAGCACGCTGCAGGCGTGGATGGCAACCCTGCACGTGGACGTGTCCACCATCGCCCTGTTCTCGCTGGTGGGGCTGCCGTACTCGCTCAAGTTCATCTGGTCACCGTTCATGGACCGTTACGTGCCGCCGTTCATGGGCCGGCGCCGCGGCTGGATCCTGCTCACGCAGCTGGCGCTGGCCCTGATCCTGGTGGCGATGGCAGTCACCGATCCGCTGACGGATATCTGGCGTATGGCGTTTTTGGCCTTGACGCTGGCTTTTGCGTCGGCTTCCCAGGACATCGTCTATAACGCCTACTTCACCGACATTCTGCGGCCGGCGGAGCGCGGTCTCGGGGCGGCGGTGCAAGCCGGTGGGTATCGTCTCGCCATGATCGTGGCCGGTGCGCTGGTGCTGATACTCTCGGACCGCATCGGCTGGCGCGCCAGTTATCTGCTGATGGCGCTGCTCATGCTGCTGGCCATGATCCCCACCTGCTTCGGACCGGAACCGGCAACCGAGGTCATCCCGCCGCGCACGCTGACGGAGGCGGTGATGAAGCCGTTACGGGAACTCAGCATGCGCCGTGGCGCCCTGGGGTTGCTGTCACTGGTGGTGTTGTACAAGTTCGGCGACTGGTTCTGCGGCCCGCTCACCAACGTATTCCTGATAGAGGGGCTGCATTTCACCGCCACCGACGTGGGTCTGGTCAACAAAGGCTTCGGCCTGGCGGCTACCATAATAGGCGTGTTCCTGGGAGGCGCGCTGATGGCGCGGCTGACGCTGTTCAGGGCATTGCTCTGTTTCGGCATGCTGCAGGCGGCCTCCAATCTCGCCTTCTACGCGCTGGCACTCATCGGCCATCACTACGGCGCCATGGTGGCGGCGGTCGCAGTGCAGAATCTCGCCTGGGGCATGGGTACGGCGGCGTTCATAGCCTACATCATGGCACTCTGCGATCACCGTTATACGGCATTCCAGTTTGCGTTGCTTTCTGCGCTCGACTCGGTATCACGGGTGCTGCTGGGGCCGCCGGCCGGTTTGGTGGCGGAGCACGCCGGCTGGGGTGCGTTGTTCATGGTGAGCGTGTTGCTGGCGCTGCCGGGCCTGGTGCTGCTTATAGTGTTGCGACGGCGTATCGGCGAGACCGAATTCCGCAATGCCCCAGGCAGCGCCTGACGGTATTGCTCAGTGCAGTCGGCCGACGGGTTTCTCCGCCTGTTTCTGCACCGCCACCGGCGAAGCGTGGTGCAGGATCATGCGCCAGCCTTCCTGGGTGAGCTGGTAGATATTGGTGGCCACCATGGGCTGGCGTTCGACATTCTCGCCGGGCACGGTGATGTACTCGTGCAGCACGTGGATGGCGAGCAGCGCGTCCTGGGTACGGCTCACTTCCGCCAGCCGGAAACGCAAACCGGGGCTGCCGCGGAATACCTCTCCCCAGCTGGCGCGCACCGCCTTTTGGCCGGTGATTTTCCCACCCACGGGATGGATACAGATCAGCGCTTCGCTCTCCAGCCATACCGCCATCATGCCTTCCAGGTCGGCGTTGGCGAAGGCCGTGTAAAATGCGTTTTCCGCTTCATCGGGTGTGGCAAACATGCGTGTGGCCCGGCCGTCATAAAGTGAGCGGTGCACGATAAAAGAAAATGCGCGCCCGTGCAAAGCGCGTCCGCAGGTACCGCATGTCGCAGCCCAGCCGCCACGTCATCTGCCGTCTCGTGGAGATCCCGGACCCGGGCGCGCGCGGTTTCTCACTGCCGGGCGCGCGGTTCCCGGATGAATATTTCCTGGTGCGGCGCGGCGCGGCGGTGCACGCCTACCGTAACAGCTGCCCGCATGCGGGGCGTTTCCTCAACTGGAAGCCGGATGCATTCCTGACACGCGACCGGGCGCTCATCATGTGTTCCGCCCATGGCGCCTTGTACCGCATGGACAACGGCGCCTGCGCCGGCGGACCATGCGGCGGCGCAGCACTCACTGCGTTGCCGGTGGCGGTGGAGCAGGGCGAGGTGGTGACTTACATCCGGGAGAAACAGCTGTGACGTAAACGGGGAGCGGGAGGCATCACCTGTCGAAGCGATCCAGCGGATTGGCCCAGAGTTCGGTGGGTTCTTCCTCAAGATCCACGCCGTAATCCTCGCGCTCGATGTCCATGGAACCGGACCAATCCTCCGGCGGATCCACCGGTTTGAGGCGCAGTTCCGCCCAGCCGTCCGTATCCAGCTCCTCCAGGGTACCGTCAAAGTACTGCACCTCGATGGTGCTGTCTTCCTCATCCAGGGCCACCACCTCGAAGGTGACACCCTGCGGATCAGCGTACCAGTCGCCGATGACGGGCTGTAACGGCTCTGGTTCTTGCATCTTCTCCATGGCAGTGGGTCCCCGGCTCAAAGCTTGCTACCATGTGGCTTAAAACCCCGCCGCCCGGATGG
>JAGWNO010000031.1 GCA_028871235.1 Gammaproteobacteria bacterium | reverse complement strand
GGCCGCGGCGCTCGCCGCGTTACGGGAATACCGCAGACACTACGGCGCTTGAGCCATGCAGGCCGCGTGTTGGCTGGTGCTATACTTTTAACACCGCCGTCTGTGCACCAGATCCCATAGTCACTGCCATGAATATCCGCACCGCCATCATCGCCGCGTGTCTCATGCTTGCAACTGTGGCGAGCGCCACGGTGTCGGCGGCAGACTCGCAAACCAAACTTTACAAGTGGGTGGACAAGAGCGGCGTGGTGCATTACGGCACCAGTATCCCGCCGGAATACGCCAGCCAGCAGCAGGAGGTGCTCAACAGCGAGGGCATCACGGTGCAGACCCTGCCCGGCCAGAAGACGCCTGAGCAGCTGGCCAAGGAAGCCCGGGACAAAGCCGCGGCCGAGGAACAGGCCAGGCAGCTGCAGCAACAGCGCGTTCATGACCAGATGCTGATCGACACCTACACCTCGGTGGCGGACATCGAGCGCGACCGCGACAGCCGCCTCGCCGCCATCGACGCGCAGATCAACGTGACCAATGCCGCCATCAGCGGCCTGCAAAAAACCCTCGCGGATTACCAGCAGCGTGTGGCCGAGATGGCCCGCACCGGCAAACCCATCCCGGCGCCCCTGCAGAAACAGACCGATGACACCCAGCAGCAGCTGATCACCTACCAGAAACTGCTGCTAAAGCAGGTACAGACCCGGGAAGATACCCGTACGCAGTACAGCGCGGACATCAAGCGCTTCCAGGAATTGACGGCGACACAGGGTAAAAACCAGAACGGCGGTGGTTGACGCCGCCGCAGCCCGCTAACCAGGAACGCTGCGGCAGCGTGCCTGCCCAGCCGTCACCGATGTCCTGAGTGACCAAAACCGCCGGCGCCACGCCGGCTCTCCTCGAATTCCTCCACTACCTGGAAGCGCGCCTGCATCACCGGTACCAGCACCAACTGTGCGATGCGCTCGCCGGGCTGCACGGTGAATGTATCCCGGCCGCGATTCCAGCATGACACCAGCACCTCGCCCTGATAATCGGAGTCGATGAGTCCCACCAGATTGCCCAGCACGATGCCGTGCTTGTGACCGAGACCGGAACGCGGCAGCAGCAGCGCCGCATAACCCGCATCGGCGATGTGGATGGCGATACCGGAGGGAACCAGCGCCGTGTCGCCAGGGGCAAGCGTCAGCGGTTGCCGGAGACAGGCGCGCAGGTCCATGCCGCCGGAGCCGGGAGTGGCATACTGCGGCAGCGGGAATTCCCGGCCGATGCGCGCGTCGAGGATCTTCACTCTGACAGTTTGCATATGGCTCATCCGGAATGCGGAGTGGCAGTAATCAGCGATCGGGTTCAAGACTGCCGGCGGTAGCGTTCCATGATCAGACGCACGAGCCGACGCGCCAGTTCGGTCTTGGGTGCGCTGCCCAGCTCCGCGGCACCATCCTTCCAGTAGACCGTCAGCGCATTGTCATCGCGGTCGAAACCGCGGTCCTTGCCCACCCAGTTGGCGGCGACCATATCGAGGTGTTTGCTCACGAGTTTTCCGCGCGCATGCACACCGAGCTGCTCGGTCTCCGCCGCGAAACCGACCATGAAGGGCCGCGGCACCCGCGCCGCCAGCTCTGCGAGGATGTCGGCGGTCTCCACCAGTTCCAGCCGCAACGTACCGCCGCGTTTCTTGATCTTCTCCGCAGCGCTGTGCCGCGGAGCATAGTCGGCCACCGCGGCGGTGGCGATGAAGATGTCGCTATGCGCGGCTTCGCGCATCACCGCGGCGTGCATCTCCGCCGCGGTCTCCACGTCCACGCGGCGTACCCCCTTGGGAGTGGCGAGATGCACCGGTCCGGCCACCAGCACCACGGCGGCGCCGGCTTCCACGGCGGCGCGCGCCATCGCGAAGCCCATCTTGCCGGAGCTGCGGTTCGACAGGTAGCGCACCGGATCAATAGGCTCGCGGGTGGGTCCGGCGGTCACCAGCACCCGCGCGCCTTGGAGCGGCGCCAAGCCGCCATGCGTGAGCGCCGCCAGGATCTCGCCGGGCTCCAGCATGCGGCCCATGCCCACTTCACCTTCCGCCAGCTCGCCCGCAACCGGGCCCAGCAATTGCACGCCACGCTCGCGAAGCCGCCGCACATTCTCCTGGGTGGCGGCATTACCCCACATCACCCGGTTCATGGCGGGTGCGATGGTAATGGGTGCTTCCGTGGCAAGGCATAGTGTGGTGAGCAAATCATCGGCGTTGCCGTGGGCGAGCCGCGCCATGAACTCGGCGCTGGCCGGCGCCACCAGCACCAGGTCCGCCCAGCGTGCCAGTTCGATATGGCCCATGGCGTGCTCGGCTTGCATGTCCCAGAGTTCGCTGCGCACCGGCCGGCCGGAGACTGCCTGAAAGGTGAGCGCTGTGACGAAGCGCTGCGCGCCGGTGGTCATCACCACCTGCAGTTCCGCGCCCGCCTCGCGCAAGCGGCGCACCAGATCCGGGCTCTTGTAGGCAGCGATGCCACCGGTGACGCCGAGCACGATATGCCTGTTGACCAGTTCCACCGCCACATCCGCCTGAGCAAAGGGCGTACAGGTTACCTCAGGCGCGCGCCACGGACCAAGCGCGGGGTGCGTTTGCTAGACTGGACCCATGAGTACGCCGGAAAGCTGGTTCCAACAGGGCGAGGCGCTGGTGACGCGCCATACCTATGGCACGGAAGAGTTCCGCGCGGGGCTTGTGCTCCTGGGTAAAGCCGCCGCCGCCGGCGTCATCGAAGCGCAAGTCGCGCTCGGCCATGTGCACGCGCAGGTGCATGTGCTACCCGATGCGTTCGCGGAAGCCGTGCGCTGGTACCGGCAGGCGGCAGAGCAGGCACATCCGATGGCACAGGACCGTCTCGCCGATCTTTATATGCTCGGCCGCGGCGTACCACAGGATGATACGCAGGCTTTCCAGTGGTATGCGCGCACCGCGGAACAGTATTACGCCATGGCGCAGTGCAATCTGGCCTACATGCACGCGGCAGGGATCGGCACGCCGCTGGACGACATCGCCGCCACCACGTTGTACCTGCAAGCCGCAGCCCAGGGCGAAGCACGCGCCTACTTCAATCTCGGACTGCGCTATCTGAAGGGCCGCGGCGCACCGGCGAACCCCGTACATGCCTGCGCGTGGATGAGCAACGCGGCACGCCTGGATTACCCCACCAGCAAGACCGAGCTGACGTGTCTCGAGACACCTTTGACGGCGCAGGAGCGGCAGCAGGCGGCCACGCTGGCAAAACACATCCAGGATAATTTCGGGATGCTGCAGCGCGCCCTGGGCAATACCGCCGGCGCCACCGCATCGGCCACGCTCTACCGCCAGGTGGTGGAAGACAATTTCCAGAAGCTGGGAGTGACCGCGTTCTCGCTGACGCCGCATCAGCGGCTTGAGGATGGAACGACGCATGCTCTCGCTGCGGAGCCCGGACTGAAATCCAGTATCCACAACGAAAGGCCGCATATCTTCAGCATCGCCGATTTCGTCTCAAAACATGAATGCGCGCACCTCATGGCGCTCGCCAGCCACGACTTCCAGTCGGCACAGCAACACACCCGGGAGCTGTTGTCCGGAGAGCAGACGGCGTTCACTGGCTACGCCGCCACTTTTTCCACGCCGTACTATGACGCGGTATCACGCAACCTGGAGCGCCGTGTCGCAACGGCTTTCAACCTGCCGGTCTATCATGTGGAACCACTGTCTGTATTGCGCTACCGGGCCGGCGACCGCTATGCCCCGCACGTGGATTATTTCGATGCGGCACGCCTGGAAAACAACCGCCGTCACGGCGACCATTCCGGTCAGCGCATCGCCTCGTTCCTCGTCTATCTCAGCGCGCCGGAGGAAGGCGGCGAGACGCACTATCTGAAGATCAACCGCAAGATCAGAGGGGAACCGCGCATGGCACTGTGCCATTACAACTGTGTCACAGGCGGTGAAACCGACCCTATGACATTGCATATGGGTGCGCCGGTGATCCGCGGGGAGAAATGGCTGGCGCGCACCACGCTGCGGGAGAAGCCGTTGTTCTGAATCAGGCGCGCTTCAGCAGCACGCGCGCGAACTTGCGTTTGCCCACCTGCAGCACATAGGATCCGCCGGCCTTGAGCTTGAGTGTCCTGTCGGAGACTTTCTCGTTGTTCACGCGTACCCCGCCCTGCTCCAGCAGACGCTGTGCTTCGGAGCTGCTGGTGGTGAGCCCGCTCTGCTTGAGCAGTGCGACGATGGCGATGCCGTCGCCGTCGACCTGGATCTGGTGCTCCGGCATGTCATCCGGCAAGGCACCCTTCTGGAAGCGCGCGACAAAGTCCGCGTGCGCCGCCTTGGCCGCTGCGACACTGTGGAAACGCGCCACGATCTCCTCCGCCAGCAGGAACTTGCTGTCACGCGGATTGGCGCCGGCAGCCACCTGTTTTCTGATACGCGCGATCTCACTCACGGAACGGAAACTCAGCAGCTCGAAATACCGCCACATGAGCTCGTCGGAGACGGACATAAGCTTGCCAAACATCTCCTCCGGCGGCTCGCTGATGCCGATGTAATTGCCCAGCGACTTGGACATCTTCTGCACGCCATCGAGGCCCTCGAGCAGCGGCATGGTGAGGACTATCTGCGGCGGCTGGCCGTAGGCTTCCTGCAGCTGCCGGCCCACCAGCAGATTGAACTTCTGGTCGGTGCCGCCCAGCTCCACGTCCGCCTGGAGCGCCACTGAGTCGTAGCCCTGCACCAGCGGATACAGGAACTCATGAATGGCGATGGACTGGCCGGACTGGTAACGCTTGCTGAAATCATCCCGCTCCAGCATGCGCGCCACCGTGTGCCTGGCCGCCAGCTGGATCAACTCTGCGGCATTCATCTTGCCCATCCAGCGGGAATTGAAGTCGATGCGGGTCTTGTCGGGATCCAGGATCCTGAAAATCTGCTCTTTGTAGGTGCCGGCGTTGGCGGCGATCTCCTCCGGGGTGAGCGGCCTGCGGGTGATGTTCTTGCCGCTGGGATCGCCGATCATGCCGGTGAAGTCGCCAATGAGAAAGATGGCCTCATGGCCGAGCTGCTGGAACTGGCGCAGCTTGTTGATAAGCACCGTGTGACCCAGGTGCAGGTCGGGAGCGGTGGGGTCAAAGCCGGCCTTCACCCGCAACGGTCGTCCCGCTTGCAGGCGTTGGGCCAGCTCGGAATCCAGCAGGATTTCCGCCGCGCCCCGGCGGAGTTCCGCCAGCGCTTCCGCGGGGGGCACCCCAAGTAATTCGCGTACTGACACCGTGCCTGACACTCCCCATAGATGACGGCCGAAAGCTCCGGCTCTGGATAAGTTTTGCCCTTATCCCCATGATTTGCAAAGGTTTGGGTTGACCACTACCGCCGGGCAGGCTAGTGTTACCGGGTCTTCCACGCCGGGGGAACCGTGCCAGAACCCAGAAGCCAACTCAGGGTGGATTATAAGCCCAGCGGGGAGGCCTATGTGCACGCCGTACCGCAGGCAGTACGGCGTCGCTACCTGCTGCTGCTGGCCCTGACGGTCGCGGGTGCGGGAGTCTTCCAACTCATTAACGCGCTCACGGCGGGGGCCGGCCAGGCTGCGGTCAGACCATCGGCCGCAATCAGCACCGCCCCGACGCCTGCCGCCAGCACCCCCGCAGGCATCCCCGGGGCCACCACCGCCATCGCCGCACATGCCAACCCGCCGACGGAGAATCTGCGGCTGAAAATACGGCGCGGCGACAATCTTGCGAACCTGTTTTCCGACCATGGCCTGAGCGCCGCGGATCTGCATGCCATGCTGGCGCTCGGCCAGGCTACCCGGCGCCTGAGGCAGGTTCGCCCCGGCGAGGTGATCAGCGTGGATTATGCCGCCGGCCGGGTGCTGGATCTGCAAATGCAGATCGATGACGCGCACATGCTGAATGTGCAGCGACAGGCTGATGCTTACCAGGCCAGGGTCACCGATATCCCCACTGAATTCACCACTGCCTATGCCCACGGAGTCATTGAGAACTCGCTGTTCGATGCCGCCACCCGTGCGGGGCTTTCCGATGCGGTCACCATGCAGCTCATCCACCTGTTTGGCTGGGACATCGACTTCGCCCATGACATCCAGAGCGGCGATGTTTTCACGGTGCTCTACCAGAAGATCCATCGTCAGGACCAGCCGATCGCCGATGGGCCGATATTGGCCGCTGAATTCGTGACCGGCGGCCGCACTTACCGTGTGGTGCGTTACACCGATCCCAATGGCCAGACCGGCTACTACACCCCCAGCGGCCATAGTGTGAAGAAAGCGTTGTTGCGCGCACCTGTGGATTTCACACGCATCTCTTCCGGATTCAGCCTGCACCGCCTCAATCCGGTACTGCATTACGTACGCCCGCACATGGGCGTGGACTACGCCGCCCCTGTGGGCACGCCCATCAAGGCAGCAGGTGACGGCCGCATCGTTTTCAGCGGCTGGAAGAACGGCTATGGGCGCTGCATGATCATCGACCACGGCGACGGTTACAGCACACTCTATGCGCACATGTCGCATTTCCGCCGCGGCCTACATGCGGGCAGCCGCGTGAAACAGGACCAGGTCATCGGTTATGTGGGCATGACTGGCATCGCCACCGGACCGCATCTGCACTTTGAGGTGCGCATCAACGGGGCGCCGCGCAATCCGCGCACCGTGAAACTGCCTGATGCGGCGCCGATACTCGCCCGGTATAAAGCGGACTTTGACCAAAGAATGGCTGTGCTGCTGGCGCAACTGAGCAGCGCCGGCGAGACCCGCATGGCCAGCACCGCGGCCGGTAGTAGCGGCAGCGTCAATACCGCCCATTAACCGCCGACGGCTTGCCCGCAGCATGAATGGATACTTCATCGGTCTCATGTCCGGCACCAGTGCGGACGGAGTGGATGCCGCGCTGGTGGAGTTCAGTCCGGCGCCACGGCTGCTCGCCAGCCATTTCCTGTCATACCCGCCGCCCTTGCAGCAGCAACTGTTGCACTTCGCGGCGGGCCATTACCAGGGAGACGCAGTCGACCAGTTGGGCGCGCTCGACACTGAATTGGGTGGACTGTTTGCCGAGGCGGCGCTGGCAGTCATCAGCAAGGGAGAGATATCAAAAAGTGACATCAGCGCCATCGGCAGCCATGGCCAGACCGTGCGTCACCGTCCGAAAGGCAAACATCCCTTCACCCTGCAGATTGCCGATCCGAATATCATCACGGCGTGCACCGGGTTGACCACTGTGGCGGATTTCCGCCGCCGCGACGTGGCCCAGGGTGGTGAAGGCGCGCCGCTGGTACCCGCCTTCCATCACGCGGTGTTCAGCGCAATTGGCGAGCACCGGGCGGTGGTGAACGTCGGCGGCATCGCCAATATCACCCTGCTGCCGGCGGGCGGCAACGCCGTCAGCGGTTTTGATACCGGCCCCGGCAATGTGCTCATGGATGCCTGGAGCCGCAGTTGTCTGCGACAGCCGTACGATGCCAACGGGGTGTTCGCCGCCAGCGGCAAGGTGGACGCGGTGCTTCTCGATGCCTTGCTGGCGGACGCGTATTTTCACCGGCCACCGCCCAAGAGCACCGGTCGCGAACATTTCAGCGAAACCTGGCTGACGGAGAAATTGGCGACCAGGAAACTGCCGGCGGCGGATGTAATGGCAACCCTGTGTGAATTGACGGCGCGCTCCATCGCCGACGCCATCCAGCGGCAGGCGCCGCAAACCATGAGCGTGCTGATATGCGGCGGTGGTGCACACAACGCACAGCTCGGCAAACGGCTCACTGGATATCTGCCGCACTGCATGCTGTCCACCACGGAAGCGTTCGGTGTCCATCCCGACTGGGTGGAGGCGGTGGCCTTCGCCTGGCTTGCGCGGGAAACCCTCGCCGGCCGTCCCGGCAACCTGCCGAGCGTCACTGGAGCGCAGCGACCAGTGGTGCTGGGCGGCATTTATCCGGCCTGAAAACACAGCGGGCGCCGCCAGGCGCCCGTTGTCACACAATCCGCTGACCGGTTTTCATACCGAGAATGATGATCCGCAGCCGCAGGTGGTGGCGGCATTGGGATTGCGGATGATGAACTGCGCGCCCTCCAGGCTTTCCGTGTAATCAATCTCCGCGCCCATGAGGTACTGGTAGCTCATGGGATCCACCAGCAGCGTCACCCCCTCATTCTCCACCCGGGTGTCGCCTTCTTCCACCTTCTCATCGAAGGTGAAGCCGTACTGGAAACCCGAGCAGCCGCCGCCGCTGACGAACACCCGCAGCTTGAGCGCGGGATTCGCCTCTTCCTCGATGAGCTGCCGCACCTTGCGCGCAGCGGCATCGGTGAATATCAGCGGCAGACTTTGCAATTGTGCATCCATGGAATATGTAGTCCTGAAAATACTGCTTACCGCGGGAGAGTATAGCTCAATCGCGCGTCTCCGCCCGGCCGCCGGCCGGCATGGGCTCTTGAGCCGGTTTGTGATGACTCAACAACATGGGGCCGGAGGGCGTGTGCGCCATCTTGCCGTTCACCGTGGCGCCCACCGTCATCTCGATGAGATTGTAGTGCACGTCGCCCGTGACGCGCGCCTCGGAGCCGAGCTCCAGCTTCTGTTCCGCATAGACATCGCCTTCCACGGTGCCATTTATGACAACATGCGGCACGCGTACCTCGCCCTTGATGATGCCATGCTGGCTCAGGCTCAGTACGGATTCGGCACCGCTCTCCGAGCTGACGCTGCCATGGATGGCGCCATCCACATGCAGGCCGCCGCTGAAATGCAGGTCGCCGGTAATCTGCGTGTTGCGTCCCACCAACGTGTCTATGCGGGCGGCGGGGGTCTTTTTACCACCTAACATTTCACTTACCTCCTAACCATTTATGCTTTGCCAATCGAAATTCTGCCTTACCGGATCATGCCCGTTCTCCAGCACGGTCACTTCCACCCTGCCTGGCTGGAAACCGTCAGGAAAGATCGCATCGCCTTCCAGATTCTCGAAATACTGGAAAGCGAATGTCAGCGGCGGACTGCCTTTGGGTGCCAGATTGCGCGCTTCCAGGATCAACGGTTTGCCCTCTGCGGCTCCGTAAATCTTCACATCAACACTGCCGGATACCCGGAACTCCCTGGTGCGCACTTGTACCAGTACCAGGTGGTAGTGGTAGAGCCGCGGTGCGCCGCCGCTGGTGAATTTGAGGCTTTGCACGCGAATGCCTTCCTCGCCGGCACTCGGTGAAACGATGCCCTTATAGAACTGCAGTTCCTCCTGCAGGTTGAGTACTTTGCCCTGCACGGTCTCCAGATTCTGCTGAACCTGCGAGCGCGCGGCGTGATCCACTTCGCGTTCCCGCTGCAAGGCGGTGATCTGTTGCTGCAACCGGGTATTGTTCTCATTCAGGCCAGCAATGGTGACTTGCATGCCCGCCGCCGCCAACCGGTCATAGCCGGCACGCCATTCGCCGTAAACAAAGGCGGCCCACACCAGCACGATTACCGCCAGCACAGCGCTGCCCGCCAGCAGCCATGGCCGCAATGGCTGATGATGCTTGACCACAAGCTTTGTCATGCACAGAAATTCCAGGGGATGAACCGGGACGGGTATGGTACGCGCTGACCCGTCCACAGGCCACCCTGGGGACATGCTGAGACCGGCGGTAATGCTAGAATTTGACGATAACCAGCCGTTCGGCGGAATAACGGGAAACACTGATGCTCTGGATCAAGGCATTTCACATCATCTTCATGGTTACTGGGTTCGCGGGACTGTTTTACCTGCCACGACTGTTCGTATATCACGCGGACGCGCGCGATACGCTAAGTCTTGAGCGCTTCGCAACCATGGAGCGCCGCCTGTTCGCCATCATGAGCATCGGTGCAATTGGCACCATCATGTTCGGCCTGTGGCTGCTCATCGGCTGGTGGCTGCCCATGCCGGTATGGCTGCATGCGAAGCTGGCCTTGGTGGCATTGCTGATCCTTTACCACCTGTATTGTTACCGGCTCATGCGGTCATTCCGCAGCGGCGACAACCTCCATGGCGCCCGTTTCTACCGCTGGTTCAATGAAATCCCGGGGCTGCTGCTCATCGCCATCGTCATCCTCGCAGTTATGAAACCCGTCTGAAGCGGATACCGCCCAGAATTCCCGTGAGTAGCCGCAATCTTGAGTAGCCGCAATCTCAGGCCACTGGCAGCCAGCAAGCACGCTCCCCGGACCCGGTTCATCAGAAATGCGAATGATTGCTATTTAAAAGAGTCTGGACTAGAATCCTGAACGCGAATCAGTCGTATTCAGGAGAATCCATGGCCTCCCGCTTCGCGCCCCTTGTCCTCGCCGGGCTGCTCATCACCACAGCCACCGCCCTGGCCGGCGCTCCGGCCAGCCCCGAGCTCATCATCGCAAACCAGCGGTTCTCCCCGCAGGAACTGCCGCTGCCGCCCGCCATCAAGGTGAGGCTGGTGATCCGCAACCAGGACGCGTTGCCGGCGGAGTTCGAGAGCTACGACCTGTCGCGGGAGATCGTGGTGCCGGGCCACAGTCAGGTAACGGTGTATCTGGGTCCGCTGCCGCCGGGGCGCTACCGCTTCTTCAATGATTTCTACCAGGCGGCTGAAGGTTGGGTGGTGGTCAGTGCACTCCCGGCCGTGCCTGAGGGGAATTGAAATGCTTGCCACCGCCGTTATCGTCTTCCGCGAAGTGCTTGAAGCAGCACTCATCGTTGCCGTCGTATTGGGCGCAAGCCGCGGCATCGCCGGTCGCGGCCGCTGGGTGGCGGGCGGCATCGCCCTCGGTGTCCTTGGTGCCTGCGGCGTGGCGGCGTTCGCCGACCTCATCGCCGAATCCTTCTCCGGTACCGGCCAGGCACTGTTTGATGCCGTGATCCTGCTGGCCGCCGTGGCAATGCTTGCCTGGCACAACATCTGGATGAGCAGTCGCGGCCGGAGGCTCGCCGTCGACGTGGCCGCAGTAGGGCATGAGGTGCGCAACGGCACCAAGCCGCTCGTCGCGCTGCTGGTGATCACGCTGGTGGCGGTCATGCGCGAGGGTTCGGAGCTGGTGCTGTTCCTGTGGGCGCTGGCCGCCGGCGGCGCCCAGCATCTCGGTATGGCGGGCGGCATCCTCGCCGGCCTGGCCGCCGGTGCGCTGGTGGGTGTACTGCTCTACCGCGGCCTGCTGTTCATCCCCATCCGGTATTTCTTCAGCGTCACCGGCGGGCTCATCCTGCTGCTCACCGCCGGGCTCGCAGCGCAAGCCGCCGGGTTCCTCAACCAGGCGGGCTGGCTGCCGGCGCTCGGCAACGGCTTGTGGGATACCTCCTCCATCCTCAGCCAGGCCAGCGTTCCCGGCCAGTTGCTGCATATTCTGGTGGGTTATATCGCACGACCGTCCGGCATCCAGTTGCTGTTCTATGTGGGCACGCTGCTGACGGTATTCACGCTGATGCGCGTCGTCGGCCGGCAGGCCGCGCGCATACGGCCCACGGCAGCCAAGCTCGACGCACACACCGATACGCAGCTGACCGGCTCCTGAATCTGCGCACTGCGGCGACGGTAGGAGGTAACCCTCAGGGGCCTGCGCATGCCAACACTAAGGAAAAATCTTGAGCACTATCGATAATAGCGGCATTAAACACGCAGATGCGGTGCGCAGACGGGGCCGGCGGCACTTGGTCCTGGCCGGTGCGCTGTGCGGCCTGGCTGTGGCAAGCGTCGTCCGCGCCGATGATTTCTTCGTATATTCGCCTTACGTGGTGCAAGGCCAGAGTGAGCTGGAGTTGCTCGGCCACGGTTTCCAGGACAGCCGCCCGGCGGTGAGCGGCGAGTACGCCTACCAGTTCTCCGCAGCCCATGCTTTTACTTCCTGGTGGAAACCCGAGATTTATTTCGGCGTCTACCAGCATGCCCCCGGCGGACCGCAGACGCTGGTCGCCCGGGAGTTCGAGAATCTCTTCCAGCTCACGGCACCGGGCGAATACTGGGCAGACCTGGGTTTTCTCGCCTCCTATGAGTACAAGACCCAGCCCGGCGATACCAGCGTGCTGGAGTTCGGTCCGCTCATGGAGAAGCGCAGCGGGCGTTTCGTGCAGCGGCTCAATCTCATCTGGGAAAAGCCGATCGGCGCCGGCGCCAGCCGCGGCTACGCGTTCCGCAGCGCTTACAGCCTGAGCTACCAGTGGTACCGTGGCTTCGCGCCGGGCATCGAGGTGTACGCGCGCCCCCACGACAACGCCTACCAGCTCGGCCCGGTGTTTTACGGCGAACGGCTATCCGGCGCCGGCAGCGAACTGGAGTACAGCACCGGCGTGGTGTTCGGCCTCAATCCCGGCGCGCCCGACATGACCTTCGTGCTGCGACTCGAATACGAGTTCTTCTGACCGCGCTGGCCGGATAACGCGGCTTCCGCCCATAATGGGGCAAGGAGGACTGTGCCATGCCGAGCCAAGCCGTTTTCCGCATCCGCAACGCCCGCCCCGGGGATGCCGGCATGGTGCTCGGGTTCATCCGCGAGCTGGCCGGCTACGAGAAACTCACCCATGAAGTCATCGCCACTGAGCAAGATATTCATGCCGCACTCTTCGGCCCACGCCCGGCGGCGGAGTGCGTGATTGCGGAACTTGGCGGCCAGCCCATCGGCTTTGCGCTCTTCTTCCATAATTTTTCCACATTCCTCGGCAAGTCCGGACTGTATCTCGAGGACCTGTACATCAACCCGGAATTCCGCGGACGCGGCTATGGGCGGCGGCTGCTGGCTTATCTGGCGCGGCTCGCCGTGCATAGGGACTGCGGACGCCTGGAGTGGGCGGTGCTCGACTGGAACGCCCCGGCGATCCGTTTCTATGAGAGTCTCGGCGCACGGGTGGTGGGAGAGTGGAAAATCAACCGCATGAGCGGCGCGGCGCTGAGCCGGCTGGCGACGGAAGCCGGCGACTAGGATCCACCGGTGAACGGCAACAACAGGTTCTTTCAGACCGGCGCCGGTGAACCGGGTACGGTGCCGGGAAACACCAGCGGGGCCAGTTCGGAAAGCGCGTGGTGGTACACGCGACGTTTGAAGAAGATCACTTCCCGCAGCGGATGCCAGTATTCCACCCAGCGCCAGTCGTCGAATTCCGGCGCAGTGCTGCCGTCGAGGCGCACGGCGGCATCAGCACCGATCAAACGCAGCATGAACCACAGCTGTTTCTGGCCGATGCACACCGGCGCGAGATCATGGCGCATGTAGCGCTCGGGCAGTTGGTACTTGAGCCAGCGCCGGGTGCGGCCGAGGATGCTCACGTGCGCTGGAGCCAGGCCGATTTCTTCCCCTAGTTCGCGGAACAGCGCTTGTTCGGGACTCTCGTGTTGCTGGATGCCGCCCTGGGGGAACTGCCAGCCGGACTGGCCCAGGCGCCGCGCCCAGAACAGCCGGCCGGCGCCATCGGTAAGGATGATACCGACGTTGGCGCGATAGCCATCGGCGTCGATCATGCCGGCGGCACTGCCGGCTGCATTGATACCCATGGCCGCAGTGTTCCACAAAGGCGCACGGGCTGGCAAACCATGCGGGTTGTGCCGCCGTGTGGATTTCTTTAACCTGCCCGCCCGGCCAGATGCCGGCGGAATCCCGGTGAAACTCGCACTTTTCAATCTCGACCATACCCTGCTCGACGCAGACAGCGACTGCCTGTGGGGCCGGTTCCTGGTGCAGGAGGGCGCGGTGGATGGGCTGCGGTATGCCCGCGAGAACGCCCGTTACCACGCCGACTACCGCGCCGGGCGGCTGGACATCCACGAATTTCCGGCCTTCGGGTTACGGTCACTGGCGGACAATCAGCCGCAACAACTGGGGCACTGGCGCCGCGGGAAACCTGGTTCCATTCCGATTCCCACAACGACCTGCCGTTGCTGCAGACCGTCGACCATCCCGTGGCCGTGAATCCCGACCCGCTGCTGGCGCAAACCGCCGCACAACGCGGCTGGCCGGTCATGCACGTGCGCCGCACCACCCACGCACGGGTGAATTGAACAGTGCAACGCCCCTGCCATCCACTGCTGCTGCTCATGCTGTTGACGCTGCTTGCCATGCTGGCGTTTGCTGTCGCGCTCGCTGTCGGCAGTGTGTCACTGCCGCTGCACGCCGTCGGCGACGTGCTTATCGGCGGTGGCGATGCACTCACGCGCACGCTGGTACTGGAACTGCGTCTGCCGCGCGCACTCACCGCCTTCGCCACCGGCGGACTGCTGGCGCTGGCTGGTGCACTCATGCAGGTGCTGCTGCGCAACCCGCTGGCCGATCCTTATATCCTGGGTGTGTCCGGCGGCGCGGCTGTCGGCGCGCTGACTTCACTGTTGCTGGGTTTGGCCGGCCTTTGGGTCAGCGGCAGCGCTTTCCTGGGGGCATTGCTGTCCACGCTGCTGGTGTTCGCCCTGGCCCACGGCCGCGGCGGCTGGACACCAACGCGCCTGCTGCTCACCGGCATCGTGGTAGCCGCCGGCTGGGGTGCGATCATCAGCCTGCTGCTGGTGCTGTCCAGCGACGCCAGTCTGCGCAGCATGCTCTTCTGGCTGATGGGCGATCTGTCTTACCGTGCCGGTGGCTGGTCGACGCTCGCAGTGCTCGTGGCCGGCCTACTGGCATGCCTGCCGTTCGCGCGCCATCTCAATGTGCTGGCACGCGGTGAGACGCTGGCGGAAGCCCTCGGCATCGCCGTGCGCCCGTTCACCGTTGCCATATATATAGTTGCCTCGCTGTTCACCGCCGTGGCGGTCACGGAAGCGGGCGCCATCGGCTTTGTGGGCCTGGTGGTACCGCACATGCTGCGGCTGTTGTCCGGCAGCGACCACCGCACATTGTTGCCGGGTGCGGCGCTTTTGGGCGGGAGTCTGTTACTGCTCGCCGACA
>JAGWNO010000030.1 GCA_028871235.1 Gammaproteobacteria bacterium | reverse complement strand
AGCCTTGGTGATGACCTCACCGTCCAACTCCAGTACCAGACGCAATACGCCGTGGGCCGCGGGATGCTGCGGCCCGAAATTCATGGTGAGATTCCGGATCTCAGGCATTCTTGGCCGCCTCCCCTGGGGCTTGCTGGTAACGCGCATCGTCACGGATGACGCGCGGCACAAGAATCCGCGGCTCGATGCTCACCGGTACGTACACTACCCGGCGCTTCTCCGGGTCATAGCGCACTTCGACGTTGCCGGACAGCGGGAAATCCTTGCGGAACGGGTGCCCAACGAAACCGTAGTCGGTGAGGATGCGACGCAGATCCGGATGGCCGTTGAAGAGTATGCCGTAGAGATCGAATACCTCGCGCTCAAACCAGTTTGCGGAATTCCATATCTCCACCAGCGAATCCACCACCGGCGGGTCCTCGTCGGTACACAGCACCCGTAAGCGCAATCGCTGGTTCCTGGAGATGGACAACAGATGGTAGACCACGGCGAAACGTTGCGAATTCCGTGTCAAGGCTTGGGACGGCTCGCGGTCCACGCCACGACTGAAGCCGCTGCGGGTGGCGTCCCGGGTCTGCCATTCGGCCTCGCCGTAGCCCAGGTAATCGACGCCACACACATCCATGAGCTGCTCGAAGCGGAACGCTTCCTGGTCGCGCAGTAACCGGCAGATTTCCCGCAGTCTATCCGCCGTCACGGTATAACCGAGCTCGCCGGTGGCGGTCGGCAAACGTTTCAGGTTTTCACCAAAGCTGGTTTCCAGGCGTCCGGCAAGCCTGTCGGTAGTTTCGTTCATGCACTCACTCAGTCAGTCAACGGGCAATGGTATTGGTGCGCTTGATCTTCTTCTGCAGTTGGATGATGCCGTAAAGCAATTGCTCGGCACTGGGCGGGCAACCCGGCACATACACGTCCACCGGCACGATACGGTCGCAGCCGCGCACCACGGAATAGGAATAATGGTAATAGCCGCCGCCGTTGGCACAGGAGCCCATGGAGATCACCCAGCGGGGCTCGGCCATCTGGTCATAGACCTTGCGCAGGGCCGGCGCCATCTTGTTCACCAGCGTGCCCGCCACGATCATCACGTCGGACTGACGCGGACTTGGGCGGAAAATCACGCCGAAACGGTCCAGGTCATAGCGCGCGGCGCCGGCATGCATCATTTCCACCGCACAGCAGGCCAATCCGAAAGTCATGGGCCACAGGGAACCCGTGCGCGCCCAGTTAACCAGCGCATCCACGCCGGCGGTGACAAAACCCCGTTGCTGCACGCCAGCTACTCCCATTCCAGGGCCCCCTTCTTCCATTCATATATGAAGCCCACCACCAGAATGGCAAGGAAAATCATCATGGCGAGGAAACCGAACATGCCGATGCCGTGCAAGGACACTGCCCAGGGAAACAGGAAAGCGATCTCCAGGTCGAAGATGATGAACAAGATCGCCACCAGATAGTAGCGCACGTCGAACTTCATGCGGCTGTCTTCGAAGGGTTCGAACCCGCACTCGTAAGGGGACAGCTTTTCCTTGTCAGGACGGCGATTGCCGAGCAGCGTACTGGCGATGAAGCCCGCTCCCACGAGCACGCAGCCGAACAGGCCGCCAAAAACCAGGAACAGGAGGATTGGAACGTAATTCTGGAGCATGTTCTCCATCCTGCGGAATGGAACGGCCGCCTCGCCTTCATGGCTGCCGTTGCTGTGACGCTGGTGCCGACGGGGAGACTCGAACTCCCACGGTTTTACCCACTACCACCTCAAAGTAGCGTGTCTACCAATTCCACCACGTCGGCATTTCTGGTCCGGGAAGTACCGGCAACCGCCGGCCTCCATAAAGGAGCACGATTCTAGCGTATCGGAACGGCAAAAAGCGATGCTCGATGCCGTGTGTACTAATCCCGTTGCACAATCCCCGTTCAATGGCCGGGATTGGGTGGCGGTGTGCTGGCGGGCGGATGGGCAGCAGTTGCCGGCTGCGTCTTGGCGGTTTCCTTGACCGGTGCCGGCGCGGCAGTTTGTGTAACGCTCTGCCGCTGCAGCGCGCGTTCCACGATGCTCTGCGGCGCCGAAGAGTGATTGGAAAAATAAGCCATGGCCAGGGCGAGTATGAAAAAGATGGCCGCCAGCACTGCCGTGGCATGACTGAGGAAATTCGCCGAGCCCTGGGCACCGAACACGGTGCCGGAAGCACCGGCACCGAAGGCCGCGCCGGCATCGGCGCCCTTGCCCTGCTGCAGCAGGATGAGCACTATCATCGCTACCGCCACAAAAACCAGAAGAATCTCAAGGATGGTATACAGCATAAATACACTCAGAATGTGGAAATGGGATCAGCCTGCCGCCGCGCATATGGCCAGGAATTCACGCGCTTCCAGCGAGGCGCCACCGACCAGACCGCCATCTACATCCGGCATGCGGAACAACTCGGCGGCATTGGCGGCTTTGACGCTGCCGCCGTACAACAGGCGTGTGGCGTCGCCTATTTTAACATCTGCGGTCCGGATCAGGCTGCGGATAAAAGCATGCACTTCCTGGGCCTGCTCCGGCGTGGCGGTGTGCCCGGTACCGATGGCCCACACCGGTTCATAGGCCACCACCGCCTGGGCAAAGGCGCCGGCACCGGCAGCATCCAGCACCGCCTTGAGCTGCCGGGTAACCACCACATGGGTCTCGCCCCTTTCCCGGTCCGCCAGGGTTTCGCCCACGCACAGAATCGGTATCAGGCCGGCCTTCTGTGCAGTCATGAATTTGCGCGCCACCATCGGGTCGGTCTCGCCGTAGAGGGCACGCCGCTCGGAATGGCCGACGATCACATAACGGCACTCGCAATCCAGCAGCATAGCGCCGGACACCTCGCCGGTATAAGCGCCGTTGTTCTCGGCACACACATCCTGGGCACCCAGCGCCACGGAGCTGCCCTTTAGGAGCCGGTTCACCTCAGCAAGATGCACGAACGGCGGACACACCAGTACTTCGGCTTCCGGCCGCGGTTCCAGGCCCTGGATGATGTCGTTTA
Organism: Gammaproteobacteria bacterium; assembly: GCA_028871235.1. Taxonomy (GTDB): domain Bacteria; phylum Pseudomonadota; class Gammaproteobacteria; order Natronospirales; family REEB76; genus REEB76. Next base: position 11,910 of record JAGWNO010000030.1, on the reverse strand, counting down.
TGAGCCGCGCGGCGCTGTCGCGCGAGCCGTTCATCTTCCAGTTGCCGGCTACCAGATACTTGCGCATGGGTGCCTCAACCTGCAAATCTCAAAAGGCGCGCAAGCTTAGCGGCCGTAAGGCGGGAAATCAATGAACCTCGGCTCTTACGGCTGCAGCGATGTGCTCCGCGAACTGGCGTGTCTGGGCCGCATCCTCGCCTTCCACCATGATTCGTACTACCGGCTCCGTACCGGATGGCCGCAACAATACCCGGCCGCGGCCGTTCAGGGACTGCTCAACGGATTTCACGGCGTTACAGATACCGGCGGTATCCAAATCCACCCGCACAGCGGTCTTCACATTCACCAGTGTCTGCGGGTACTTGCGCATACCGGCCCGCAGGGCAGCGAGATCCTGGCCCGTCTGCATAAGCGCTTCCAGCACCTGCAGTGCTGCGATGATGCCGTCACCGGTAGTGGTGCGATCCAGGCAGATAATGTGGCCGGAATTCTCGCCGCCCAGCATGCCATGCTCTTCCTCCAGCATGGTCAGTACGTGACGATCTCCCACCCTGGCGCGGCGGAATTCCACCCCCTGACCAGCCAACGCCTGCTCGAGACCCAGATTGCTCATTTGGGTGCCGATGACCGGGCCATTGAGCTGGCCTTGCGACTTGCGTTGCATGGCGATGATAAAGAGCAGTTCATCGCCATCCACCAGTTGACCGTGATTATCCGCCATCAGCACCCGGTCGCCGTCACCATCGAAACAGATACCCAAGTGCGCGTTGTTCTCCACAACCTTCTTCTGCAGGGCCTGGGGATGAGTCGAACCGCACTCGTGATTGATATTCATGCCATCGGGTTTCACACCGAAACTGGTGACCTGGGCACCCAGCTCGGCGAACAGCTGCGGTGCGATGCGGTAGGTGGCGCCATGGGCACAATCGACCACCATGCGGATACCCTTGAGATCCAGTCCGCCAGGAACCGCTGATTTGCAGAATTCGATGTAGCGCGCCGCCGCATCCTCCATGCGCCGCACGCCGCCCAGGCATGCGGAATCTACCGTCACGAAAGGCCGGGCGATCTCCTCCTCGATGCACAGTTCCATTGCATCTGACAGTTTCCGGCCATCGGCAGAAAAGAACTTGATGCCATTGTCATGATAAGGGTTATGCGAAGCGCTGATCACCACACCCGCCTGCGCGCGCACACTGCGTGTCAGGAAAGCTATGGCTGGAGTGGGCATGGGGCCCAGCAGATGGACGCTCACCCCTGCCGCCGAAAAACCCGCTTCCAAAGCGGATTCAAACATGTAGCCGGAGATGCGCGTGTCCTTGCCTATGAGCACGCTGCCGCCGCCATGTGGTGCCAGCACCCGACCCACTGCCCGGCCCAGACGCAGCACGAAGTCGGCGCTCATGTGGGCGCTGCCAACCAGGCCGCGGATGCCGTCAGTGCCGAAGAATTTGCGTGTCATTGCGTGTCTTTCCCGCTGCCAGGCCGGCAACGAATCTTACACCCGTCTCAACGCGCCGCAGCGGCGACCCTGAGGGCTGCCACGGTCGGCGCTACATCGTGACAGCGGATAAGCTGCGCGCCGCGCAACACCGCCACCACCGCGGCCGCCACGCTGCCCTGCAGGCGTTCCGCCACCGGCACCTTGCCCAGCAGCGTGCCAATCATGGATTTGCGTGACAACCCCACCAGCAGCGGTTGTCCTAGCATCGTGAATTCATGCAGTTGGCGCAACAACTGCAAGTTATGGTCCAGGGTCTTGCCAAAGCCAAATCCTGGATCGATGAGGATCTGCTCACTTTGGATCCCGGCCGCGATGCAGGCACGGACACGCCCGGCGAGGAACTGCCGCACCTCGTTCACCACGTCCTGGTAATGGGGATTCTGCTGCATGCTGCGCGGCTCACCCTGCATGTGCATGAGGCATACCGGCACGCGGCAGTCATGTGCTGCCTGCAGTGCGCCCGCCTGCCGCAGGGCATACACGTCGTTGATCATGACTGCGCCCGCGCGCACCGCCGCGCGCATCACATCCGGTTTGCTGGTATCCACCGAAATGGGGGCATCCACCTCACCCGCCAACCGCGCGATCAGCGGCACCACACGTTCAATCTCTTCCTGGACGCTCACCGGCTCCGCGCCAGGCCGGGTGGACTCGCCGCCGATGTCGATAATGGCGGCGCCTTGTTGCACCATGGCGTGGGCGTGGCGCCGCGCCGCGTCGAAGTCCGTGAACTGGCCAGCGTCGGAAAAGGAGTCCGGCGTGCGGTTCAGCACCCCCATAACCTGTGGCCGCGTCAGATCCAGCGTGTGTTTGCCCAGTTGTAATTGCACCAGCCCGCCCTCAGCCTCCGCCTGTTTCAACAATGCCCCTGCCGGGCGTACCCATAAAAAAGCCGGCGCTCGCGCGCCGGCTTGATTACACCACGTTTTTTCAGTGCTGGCTTGCGGGCCCGCCGATCTTGGCATCCTTGGGGGTTGCCGTGGCGGTACCGCGCGCGGTGGCCGGGGCGCTGCCATTTTCATCGTCGGACCAGTCCTGTGGCGGACGCGGCTCCTTGCCGTTCATGATGTCATCAATCTGCTCGGCATCGATGGTCTCATACTTCATGAGCGCATTTGCCATGGTATGCAACTTCGGCAAGTTATCCTGCAACAGCTGTTTGGCCCGCTGATAATTGCGGTCGATCACGGTACGCACTTCCTGGTCAATGGTGCGCTGGGTCTCGCCTGAAATCTGTTTGTGGCGGGTGACGGAATGGCCGAGGAACACCTCGCCCTCCTCTTCCTCATAACTGAGCGGACCCAGTGTCTCCGACAGCCCCCACTTGGTAACCATGTTACGGGCGATGCTGGTGGCACGCTCGATATCGTTGGCTGCGCCGGTGGTCACGCACTCGGCGCCAAAGATAATCTCCTCCGCCACGCGGCCGCCGAACAGGCTCGACAATTGGCTATCGAGACGCCGCTTGCTGTAGCTGTAGCGGTCGCTCTCCGGCAGGAACATGGTGACGCCGAGTGCCAGCCCGCGCGGGATGATGCTCACCTTGTACACCGGATCATGATCCGGCACCAGCCGGCCGACGATGGCGTGGCCCGATTCGTGGTAGGCGGTGAGGCGTTTTTCATCCTCGCTCATGACCATGGAACGGCGCTCGGCACCCATCATTATTTTGTCCTTGGCGCGCTCGAATTCCTCCATGTTCACATTGCGCTTATTCGCGCGTGCCGCAAACAATGCCGCCTCGTTCACCAGGTTGGCCAGATCCGCGCCGGAGAAGCCCGGGGTACCGCGGGCGATGATGGCGGGTTTCACATCGTCGCCCAGGGGTACCTTGCGCATGTGCACCTTGAGTATCTGCTCGCGACCACGCACGTCCGGCAGCGGCACCACCACCTGGCGGTCGAAGCGGCCGGGGCGTAGTAGCGCCGGGTCCAGTACGTCCGGGCGATTGGTGGCGGCGATTACAATGACGCCCTCGCTGCCCTCGAAACCGTCCATCTCCACCAGCAGCTGGTTGAGGGTCTGCTCGCGCTCGTCGTGGCCGCCGCCCAGGCCCGCGCCGCGGTGCCGGCCCACGGCATCGATCTCATCTATGAATATGATGCAGGGGGCGTGCTTCTTGGCCTGCTCGAACATATCGCGCACGCGCGAGGCGCCCACGCCCACGAACATTTCCACGAAATCCGAACCGGAGATGCTGAAGAACGGTACCTTGGCCTCGCCGGCGATGGCCTTGGCGAGCAGGGTCTTGCCGGCGCCCGGGGCGCCCACCATGAGCACCCCGCGCGGGATGCGGCCACCGAGTTTCTGGAACTTGCCCGGATCGCGCAGGAACTCGACCAGTTCCGCCACCTCCTCCTTGGCTTCCTCGACGCCGGCCACATCGGCAAATGTAATCTTGACCTGATCCTCGCCAAGCATGCGTGCGCGGCTCTTGCCGAAGGACATGGCACCGCGTCCGCCCGCCCCCCCCTGCAGCTGGCGCATCATGTAGAACCAAAATACCAGCAACAGCAGAATCGGCCCAAAGGAGAACAATGCATTCCAAATCCACGAGGTCTGTTCCGGAGGCTTGGCATCGATCTTCACAGTGCTGTTGTTCTTGCGCAGCGTGTCAATCAGTGGCGTGAAATCCAGCGTCGGCGGACTGTAGGTATTGAATTTTTCGCCGGAGGACAGGGTGCCAGTGATGCTGCGGCCGTCGAACACCACGCTGCTGACACTGCCGTCCTGTACGTCGGTGAGGAACGCGGAATAGGCGATGGCGCTGGTCTTCGCGCTGCTGGAGGTGAAGCTGTTGAACACGAACAGCAGCACCACCGCGATGAAAATCCAGATGAGCAGGGTTTTGAGAAAATCGTTCAAGATCAGGTACCTCGAATTGCCGCGGTCCGCGCACGCGGCCTGTAAAACGGTTAGACAGTACTACACACGGGGTCGTTTCGCCAATAAATACAGCTCGCGGCTGCGGGCCCGCGAGGACTTCGGTTTGCGCGTCACCACGCTGGTGAACCGGCCGCGCAGCGCCAGCATGTAAGGCGTGAAGCCCGTGCCCTGAAACACCTTGGCCAGGAAGGCGCCCCCCGGGCCCAGCACCCGGCCGGCGAATTCCGCCGCCAGCTCCGACAGGTGCATGGCGCGCGGCTGATCGACAGCCTCCTCCCCGGTGATATTGGGGGCCATGTCCGATAATACAAGGTCGACTGGGGCGGCGCCGAGCCGGTCCCGCAACTGCTCAAGCAGCGCCTCCGTGGCGAAATCCCCCTGCAGAAACTCCACACCGGCCAGCGGTTCCATGGGCAGGATGTCCAGGGCCAATATCCGGCCCCGCCCCGCAAGGATGCGGGCTGCGTATTGACTCCATCCGCCGGGTGCCGCGCCCAGGTCGATTATGGTCATCCCGGGTTTGATGAGGCGGTCGCGCCGTTGGATCTCCTCCAGCTTGAACACCGCCCGCGAGCGCCAGCCTTCATGCATGGCGCGCTTCACATATTCATCGGAGAAGTGTTCCGCCAGCCAGCGGGCGCTACTTTTACTGCGTTTGGGCATAAGCGCTCCGCGCTGGCCTGTTAAAATGTCCGCCTTTGCAGCGGCGCGTGTGGTCAGGGACGAGCTTGCCGACAGTCACAAGCAGCATCGGCGTGTGCCCTGGCACATCATAGAGAGCCGGTGGTGCGCACCGGGCGCGCCGGTTTCACTGCCAGCGTGTACAGGGAGATCGACAACGGCCTCAGCGCCCACGAACTCGTCAAAATCAAGCTTGCGGCCGAACACCGTGCTGCCCGCACCGACATGATCACCGCCATCCTCGCCGGCACCGGTGCCCTGCTGGTACAGCGCATTGGTCATATCGCGGTCTTTTACCGCCGTCACCCGCAAAAGCCGAAAATCATTCTGCCCTGACACCCGTCCGGTCATCATTTATAAATAACAGCCACAAACCAAGTAAACACAGTAGCAGATATATCACCGACGCTGCGCCATGTGCCCAGGCGAACGCTGTATCCGCAACGCCCCGGGACAGGCGCAATCCGTCCACCCAGGGATCGATTACCAGCAGACTCACCACCATGAGTATCAGCATTATGGCCACAAGACGCGCACCGAAATGCGCCAGCCAACGGCCATAGGCCATGCGCATCAACAGCAGCAGTAATCCGCCGCAGACGATGCCGAGATATTCCACGGCGGCAAATAAATGCCTGGCCAGTGCGCCGGCCATATCCCGGTCGGGCAGCAACACAAACAGCATGGGCGCCACCAGCAAACCGACCGTCCAAAAGGAACCCACCCACACTGTGATCAGCACCCGCCGCATCCGCCTGAACCGCGGTACTGGGTTATTCGTAACGCACCTCGATGATCTCCAACTGACGTTCGCCGGCAGGCGTCTTGACCACCGCCACGTCGCCCTGCTGTTTGCCGATGAGCGCGCGGGCGATGGGTGAGTTCACCGAGATGCGGCCTGCCTTGATGTCGGCTTCATCCTCACCCACGATCTGATAATTGACCTCATTGCCGCTCTCCTCGTCAGCCAGCACCACGGTGGAACCGAACACCACCTTGCCGTTGGCGTTTATCCGGGTGACGTCGATGACCTCCGCATTTGCGAGTTTCGACTCCAGCTCCTGGATACGGCCTTCGATGAAGCTCTGCTGCTCGCGGGCGGCGTGATATTCGGCGTTCTCGCTGAGATCACCGTGAGTACGTGCTTCCGCGATTGCCTTGATCACCCGCGGCCGGTCCCCGGCCTTGAGCCGCTTCAATTCCTCGCGCAGGCGTTCGGCGCCGCGCACGGTCAAGGGTATCTTGGCCATCAAGCCAGCTCCCGGTGCAGATCCTGCAGCTTGTTGACTCCGGCGGAATCGATGTAATCCAGTGCCGTCACGGTAGCCCGGGCGGCTGCGATGGTGGTGTAGTAGGTGATCTTGTGGGAAACCGCCTCGCGGCGGATCGAATATGACTCCAATATGGCTTGCTTGCCCTCTGTGGTATTGACGATGAGGCTCACTTCCTCATTTTTGATGAGGTCTACAACATGCGGGCGGCCTTCACGCACCTTGTTGATATGCTCACAATGCAGACCGGCCGACCGCAGTGCCGCCGCCGTGCCGTGGGTAGCGATGATACTGAAGCCGCGCTGGATGAGCGCCCTGGCCAGCTCCACCGCCGCGCGCTTGTCCGGATCACGTACGCTGATGAGTGCCTTGCCGCCAGTGGGAATGATGATCCCCGAGGCGAAACTGGCTTTTGCATAAGCCTCGCCGAAAGTCCGGCCCGTACCCATGACCTCGCCGGTAGATTTCATCTCCGGCCCCAACAGCGGATCGACGCCGCGGAACTTGATGAACGGGAACACTGATTCCTTTACGGAAAAATAGCCGGGTATGGGAATGCTGGTGACGCCCTGAGCCTTGAGACTCCGGCCCGCCATGCAGCGGGCCGCCACCTTGGCCAGCGGCACGCCCACTGCCTTGGATACGAACGGCACGGTGCGGGAAGCACGCGGATTCACCTCCAATATGTACAGCTGGCCGTCCTGGATGGCGAACTGGGTGTTCATCAGGCCCACCACCTTGAGTGCTTTGGCCAGCTTGGCCACAGTCTCGCGGATCTGCTGTTGCATGTCCTGGCTCAGGCTGTTGGGTGGCAGCGAACAACTGGAGTCGCCGGAATGCACCCCCGCCTGCTCCACGTGCTCCATGATGCCGCCCACCAGCACCTGCTGACCATCACAGAGTGTGTCCACGTCCACTTCGATGGCGTCCTCCAGGAACCGGTCCATGAGCACCGGCGAGGCATTGGAGACCCGCACCGCGTTGCGGATATAGCCCAGCAGATCATCCTCGCCGAACACCACCTCCATGGCACGGCCACCCAGCACATAGGAAGGCCGCAGCATGAGTGGAAAGCCCACCTCGCCCGCCAACTCCACCGCTTCCTGTTCATTGTGCGCGCTGCGCGCCGGCGGCTGCCGCAGACCCAGCCTGTCCACCAACTTTGAGAAGCGCTCCCGGTCTTCGGCAAGATCGATGCAATCCGGCGAGGTGCCGATAATCGGCGCACCCGCGGCTTCCAGGGCGCGCGCCAGTTTCAAAGGTGTCTGGCCGCCGAATTGCACGATTACGCCCTTCGGTTTTTCTTTATCGATGATCTCCATCACATCTTCGAAGGTCAAGGGCTCGAAATACAGCCGGTCCGAAGTGTCGTAATCGGTCGAGACGGTCTCGGGGTTGCAATTGACCATGATGGTCTCATAGCCGTCTTCCCGCAGTGCCAAAGCTGCATGGACACAGCAGTAATCGAACTCGATACCCTGACCGATGCGGTTGGGACCGCCGCCCAACACCATGATCTTGTCGCGTTGCGTCGGCTCAGCCTCACACTCATCTTCATAAGTGGAATACATGTAAGCGGTGGTGGACGCGAATTCCGCCGCGCAGGAATCCACCCGCTTGTACACCGGACGGATCCCGCACTTGATGCGCAGTGCCCGGATGTCCGACTCGTCACAGCGCAACAATGTGGCGAGACGGCTGTCGGCGAAACCTTTGCGTTTGAGGTGCCGCAGTCTTGTGGCATCCAGGGCCTGCAGGCCGCCTTCCGTCACCGCCTGTTCCTCGCGCACCAGATCCTCGATCTGCGCCAGGAACCATGGATCGATCCTGGTCAGCGCGGCGATTTCCTCCCCCGACACGCCGATGCGGAAAGCGTCCGCCACATACCACAGCCGGTCCGGGCCCGGTGCGCGCAGTTCCAGCCGCAGCATATCCATGGCGCTGGGCGCACTGAAATCAATCAGTTTCTCGTTGAAACCATCCGCGCCTGTTTCCAGGCCGCGCAGGGCCTTTTGCAGCGATTCCTGGAAGGTGCGCCCGATGGCCATGACCTCGCCCACAGATTTCATCTGTGTGGTCAGCCGCGGCTCTGCCTGGGGAAATTTCTCGAAGGTGAAGCGTGGCACCTTGGTCACGACGTAATCGATGCTGGGTTCGAAAGACGCCGGCGTGGCACCGCCGGTGATCTCATTGCGGAGTTCATCCAGGGTATAGCCGATGGCGAGCTTGGCAGCGACCTTCGCGATCGGGAAACCGGTGGCTTTCGACGCCAACGCCGAGGAGCGCGATACCCGCGGGTTCATCTCGATGACCAGCATGCGCCCGTCCTGCGGATTGATGGCGAACTGCACATTGGAACCGCCGGTCTCCACGCCCACCTTGCGCAACACCGCGATGGAAGCGTCGCGCATGAGCTGGTATTCCTTGTCGGTGAGCGTCTGCGCCGGCGCCACCGTGATGGAATCGCCGGTATGCACGCCCATCGGGTCGAGGTTCTCGATGGAGCACACGATAATGCAGTTGTCATGCCGGTCGCGCACCACCTCCATCTCGAATTCCTTCCAACCCAGCACCGACTCCTCTATGAGCAGTTCATTGGTGGGTGACAGGTCCAGGCCCAGCTCGCATATATCCACGAGCTCCTCGCGGTTGTAGGCTATGCCGCCGCCGCTGCCACCCAAAGTGAACGATGGCCGGACGATGGTGGGGAAACCGATCTCCGCCTGCACCGCCAGGGCCTCATCCATGTTGTGGGCCAGGCCGGCGCGCGGTACCGCCAGACCGATCTGCTGCATGGCGCGGCGGAACAGGTCGCGATCTTCGGCCATGTCGATGGCCTCACGGGACGCGCCGATCATCTCCACACCGTACTTCTGCAGCACACCCTCGCGCACCAGGTCGAGAGCGCAGTTGAGCGCCGTCTGACCGCCCATGGTAGGCAGCAGCGCGTCGGGACGTTCCTTGTCTATGATGCGTTCGATGGTGCGCCAATGGATGGGCTCGATGTACACCGCATCGGCGGTTTCGGGGTCTGTCATGATGGTGGCTGGATTGGAGTTCACCAGCACCACCCGGTAACCCTCCTGACGCAGCGCCTTGCATGCCTGGGCACCGGAGTAATCGAACTCACAGGCCTGGCCGATGACGATGGGGCCGGCGCCGATGAGCAGGATGCTTTTGATGTCTGTGCGTCTTGGCATGTGCCGTGATTCCAGGGTTTTCCAGTCTGCGCGTCCCTGCAAGTCGGTACGCGCACTCGTAAACTTAGGACACCGTCACCGGCGCCACCCGCACCTTGGCCGTGCGTATGGGTTAACTGGCTGCGGCAACTCGCGAATGTGCGCCATGCGCTTCCATGGCGCGTATGAAGCGCTCGAACAGCGGTTGCATATCGTGGGGGCCGGGGCTCGCTTCCGGGTGCCCCTGGAAACTGAAGGCCTCACAATCAGTACGTTCCATGCCTTGCAGTGTACCGTCGAACAGCGACTTGTGCGTGGCCCGCAAGTTGGCTGGCAGGCTGCTCTCATCCACCGCGAAACCATGGTTCTGGCTGGAGATCATGACGCGGCCACTATCCAGGTCGATGACCGGATGGTTGGCGCCATGGTGGCCGAATTTCATCTTGCTGGTGCGGGCGCCGCTGGCGAGACCCAGTAACTGGTGTCCGAGGCAGATGCCGAAGATGGGGATGCCGGTGGTGAGGAATTCACGCAGCGCGGCGATGGCGTAATCGCAGGGTTCCGGGTCCCCGGGGCCATTGGAGAAGAACAGCCCGTCCGGTCGCAGTGCCAATGCGTCCTTGGCAGATGTCGTGGCCGGTACCACCGTCACCCGACAGCCGTGGTCCACCAGGATGCGCAGGATAGTGCGTTTGACGCCATAATCGTAGGCCACCACATGGAAACGCCCATCCGCAACCACCGGACTCGCGTTGCCGGCCAGCCGCCAGCCGCCCTCTTGCCATGCATAAGGTTTGGGGGTGGTCACGGCCTTGGCAAGATCCATGCCCTTGAGTCCCGGAAAGGCACGCGCCTTGCTGAGCGCCTCCTCATGAGGCGCTTTTGTGCCTGCCAGGATGCAGCCGTTCTGGGCACCCTTGTGCCGCAGCAGCCGGGTGAGTCGGCGGGTATCGATGCCGGCGATGGCGACAATGTTCTCGCGCTGCAGATAATCACCCAGGGATTCCTGGACGCGCCAGCTGCTGGCCGTGAGCGGCAAATCGCGGATGATGAGACCGCTGGCCATGATGCGCGCGGACTCGCAATCCTGTGGATTGGCACCGGTGTTGCCGATGTGGGGATAAGTGAGGGTAACCAGTTGCCGGCAGTAGGACGGGTCCGTGAGAATCTCCTGATAACCCGTCATGGCGGTATTAAACACCACCTCGCCGATTGCCGTGCCGAAAGCGCCAATGGAAATACCCCGGAAAATCGTACCGTCCTCAAGAGCCAGGATGGCCGGATGTTCCAAGATCAACTCCTCCTTCGCGCGCAGCGGGAAGGCCATGACGCCTCCCGCGGATTCCCCGCGACCAAGGCGCGGGCAGCAGTCAAATCCGTGGGATTTTAACGGAAGAAACGGGAGCGCGTCCACGCCCCCCAGGTTCAGCGTGCGTCTATCGCAAGTACATCCGCCATTTGATAACGTCCCGCAGGCCGGCTGCTCAGCCAGCGGGCAGCAGCCAGCGCACCGCGCGCGAAGGTGGCGCGGCTCTCGGCCCGGTGGCTCAGCTCCAAACGTTCGCCCGGCCCGGCCAGCAGGACGCTGTGGTCGCCGACGATATCGCCGGCGCGCACTGAAGTGAAGCCGATGCTGCCCGGCTGGCGCGCGCCGCCACGGCCGGTGCGTTGGAAGACCGCGTGCTCTTCCAGCCTCACGCCGCGCGCTTCAGCCACTGCCTGCCCCAGAGCCAACGCCGTTCCGGAGGGTGCATCCTGCTTGTGACGGTGATGCGCTTCGCCGATCTCCACATCGAACTGTTCCCCAAGCGCCAGCGCGGCGGTGGCAGCGAGCTGCAGCAATAGATTTGCACCCAGGCTCATATTGGGCGCTGCCAGTACCGCGATCGCATGGCTGGCCTGTTCGATTTTCTGCAGCAGGGCTGCGTCAAGTCCGGTGACACCGATAACCAGCGGTTTACGCGCTGCCAAGCAGGCATCGATGGCGGCATGCGTGGATGCCGGTGTGGAAAAATCCACCAGCACGTCACTGGCAGCCAGTGCCTTGGGGAGATCCGCGCCGTAAGCGATGCCACCGGCATCCTGGCCCAGCAGCTTGCTGCCGGCACGCACCAATACCGCGCTGATCCGCACGCCCGGGTAATCCTGGGCGACAGCCAGGACAGCCTGGCCCATGCGGCCGGCGGCACCGAGCAGCGCGATCCTGGTCACGGATACGGGAACAGGGGTATTAATGCTGGCAACTCACGTGTTGGCATTCTCAAAAAAGCGTTTCACACCGTCGATCCAGGAGCGTTCCCGGGGCGAATGTTTGTGGCCATCGCTATGCACGGCGGCTTCAAATTTTTTCAACACGTCCTTTTGTTCGCGGCTGAGATTCACCGGCGTC
>JAGWNO010000029.1 GCA_028871235.1 Gammaproteobacteria bacterium | reverse complement strand
CGAGGGCGCGGCGCATGCGCACACCGTCCACATAGGCGATACCAGACTGGGCGGCCATGCAAAGCCCCGGATATTGCCAATAGTGGAAATTCAGGATCGGGGCAGCAGGAACCGCTGTCCCCGGTATTCCAGGATTACGCCATCGGGCACGATCTCGATGACTTTTGGACCCTCCTTGAGGGTATCGCCCGCCTGGTAGCGCCGCATATTGATGATGACGAAGCGGTCGGCGGGGTTCTGCGCGTAACTGTGCACGTCCAGATGCAGAGGCGGCAGCGACTGCTGGAATGCCAGCGGCAAGGTATCCAGCACCGCCGCCCGTGGGGGATTTGTTGCCGCCGTTGTCAACGCCGCCGCCGCTGTCGATGCGGCAGATTTCTGCACGACGGTCACCGGCAGTGCGGGGGATGACGCTGCTTCGGCGGTGCTGGCTGGCGGGACCGGTACGCTGCTGGCAGCTTCCGCCGCCAGCGAACGCACGTCGGGACGATACTCGGGCCGGGGCGCGGCAAGCGGAACTGCGACGCCGGATGTCGCCGCAGGAACTCGGGTCCTGGTGGCGTTGTTGCGCCACAGGATGACGGCGAGAGCGACAGCATTGGCGATGATGAGGATGCCGATGAGTGTCACCCAGGGTACCGGCAGGTGCGTGCGGCGCAGCGGCGCGGCCGAGCTTACCTGCCCGGTGAGCGTCTGTTGGCGGGAGCGTTCCGATTTGCGCAGTGCATCCAGGATCAGCGACATGCTCAGCTCCCGGGCGGTGCCAGATAGGGTGTGCCGGCCACGTGCAACTCTGTGTCGAGATGGATAAGCGTCTCTTCGCCGGCGATACCGTCCACAGTGAGGTGCTGCCTGGCCTGGAATTGCCTGACCGCGGCGCTGAGATCGGCATCGTAGGTGGCGCCGCCGGAATCCCGGGTGTGCTGGAGAGTGGCGAGCCGGGCACGCAGCCAGGCGACGGCGGTGCCCACCATGCCTGGCTTGAGTGGCGTGGGCGCATTGGGATTGGGCCGCCACAGCAGCAGGTATTCGCCGTACCACAGCGGTTCCAGCTCGGTGATGGGGAAACTCATGCTGGCGCCCCCGGCGCGCAGCGTGACACGCTCACCCTGCAACGCCGTCACCACCACTTGGTGCAGGACGCCTTGCGCATCACTCAGGGTGATGATGGCCGGGCGGTCGAAACTGCGCAGATTGTTCCAAGTGCCTTTTCGATACAGGCAGCGCAGGCCAGCCTGTTGCGCTTCGCGACAGCCGCTGCCGGCGCCCGCGGGCGTGTAGCGGGCGCCCCACAGGGAGAACAGTGTGGCGAACGCTGTGTCCGTGTCGGTGGGGTGCGCGGCGTCGTTCAGCCAGTTGCTGGCGGTGATTGCCGGGGTTACTGCAACCGGGACGGCAGCCGCGGGTTGCGCCGGCTTGGCGACTGCGATTGATTTTTTTGCCGTCGTGAAGCCGCTGATGCGTCCGGTGGAGCTCAGCAGCATTACCACGGCCAGCAGCAGTACCGCGCCGGCGCTCAGCCATGCCAGCAGCGTGCGGTTGCGCCCGCGGTATTCGCCACCCAGCACTTCACGGGCGGCACGCCGCACCAGGCCGGTATCCACCTGGCGCACTTCTTTGGTGTAGGCGCCGAGCAGCGCGCGATCGCAGATGACGTTGATCAGCCGTGGAATCCCCTTGGTCACGCGCTGCACAGTGCGCAGGGCGGCAACGGTGAATATCGGCGCCGCCGCGCCGGCGATGCCGAGTCGATGATGCACGTAGGCGGCAGTCTCCCGTGCTGACAGCGGCTGCAGGTGATAACGGCCGGTGATGCGCTGTGCCAACTGGCGCAGGTTCAGGCGAGTCAGCAGCTCGCGCAGTTCCGGTTGACCCACCAGGATGATCTGCAGCAGTTTTTGCCTGTGGGTCTCCAGGTTGGTGAGCAGTCGCAGCTGCTCCAGCACCTCGGTGGATAACGCCTGAGCCTCATCCATTATCAGCACCACGCGCCGGCCCTGGGCATGCGCTTCCAGCAGGCGGGCGTTGAGCGCATCGATGATTTCTTGGGGAGTCTGCCCGGAATTGCAGGGAATGTGCAGTTCGCGGCAGATAGCACGCAGGAATTCCGGAATGCTGAGACGCGGATTGATGATGAGTGCCGCGTCCACATGGTCAGGCAGTTTCTCAAGCAGGCTGCGCACCAGCGTGGTCTTGCCGGTGCCGACTTCACCGGTCAACTGGATGAAGCCGCCGCTCTCGGTGACGCCATATAGGAGGTGAGCGAGTGCCTCCGTGTGCCTGTTCGAGAGGAACAGATAACGCGGATCCGGTGTGATGGAAAACGGATTTTCGCTGAGGCCGAAATAATTCGCGTACATGGATGCCAATGATGCCCTATTCCATGCGCGCCGGCATGCCGCGGGTGATTGCGGTTGCGCCGTATCGCTCCCGGACCGTGTCCACCGCCGATTCCAATCGCTGCTCCCGGGCGTATGCGTCGCCGAATAGCGGCAGCTGCCCGGTACTGGCGAAGTCCCGCGCCGCCACGCCGATGAGACGCAGCGGCAGGCCGGGCTGCTCCCGCAGCCAGTCGCGTAACAATGTTTCGGCGAGTGGCCAGAGTACGGCAAAGGTGTTGTCCGCTGGCGCGAATCGCCGCTGGCGCGTGTGGCGCCGGAAATCCGCGGTGCGCAGTTTGAGCACCAGCGTGTGCGGGCGGAGATCGTGGCGGCGCAGACTCCTGCACAGGCCCTCGGTTAGCGGCCGCAGTTCACGCACCAGCGGGTGCCAATCGCTCAGGTCCCGTTCGAAGGTGGTCTCGTGGCTTATAGAACGCTCGCACGTATCGCCCCCCACGGGGCGTTCGTCGCGGCCTTCGGCCAGCGACTTGAAAAAACGTGCCTGATTGCCGAACAGCGCCGCGAGCAGTGGCTCCGGTGCCAGCCGCAATTCACGCACCGTCCTGATGCCGGCCTGTTCAAGATGCGCGCCGCTGCGCGGCCCGATGCCCCAGATAGCCGTGACCGGCAGCGGGTCGAGTATGGTCGCGGCGTGCTCCATGGGGATATGCAGCAGGCCGTCAGGTTTGGATCTTTCCGAGGCCAGCTTGGCCAGCAGCTTGTTGGTACCGAGACCGACAGAGGCGATGAGGCCGGTACGGCTGAGGATGCATGCCTTGATACCGCGCCCCAGTGCCAGCGCATCTGACGATGCGGGCGTGCCGGTGAGATCCAGGAAGGCTTCGTCCAGTGACAGGCCTTCGATCAGCGGAGTGAATTCCGCGAAACAGCGGAACACTTCGGAAGATACCTCCCGGTAGCGCGCCATGCGTACCGGCAGAAAGATGCCGTCCCGGCAGCGGCGATGTGCTTCGTACATGGGCATGGCGGAGCGCACCCCGAATACCCGTGCTTCGTAACTGGCGGCGCATACCACGCCGCGCCGGCGCGTCCCGCCGACAATGACCGGCCGGCCTCTGAGCTCGGGATGATCGTGCTGTTCCACGGATGCGTAGAAGGCATCCATGTCCACATGTGCGATCAGGCGGTTAGTCATGTGCGTCGCAGCTCGCGTGTGCGGTCGTCAGCAGCGTGATTTATTACAAACGCGTCTG
Organism: Gammaproteobacteria bacterium; assembly: GCA_028871235.1. Lineage (GTDB taxonomy): Bacteria > Pseudomonadota > Gammaproteobacteria > Natronospirales > REEB76 > REEB76. Next base: position 11,400 of record JAGWNO010000029.1, on the reverse strand, counting down.
AAGGCGCACGGGGGATATATCAGCGGGTCACGAACCGCGTTCAGGCCGAAGAAATTACCGCTTTGCACGAGCACGGCCCGGGTACGCCTATAAACCTGGAAGACTATGTCTTTGGCGGCCGCCCAGGCGACATCGAGTTTCTTTTAAATCAGTGAATATTTGCGCAGCGCGGCTCACGACGCGGGTTTGGGCGGGAATCTGGCGAGGATATCCTGGACAGCTTGGCTGACGGCTTTCTCGGAATAGTTATCCTGGCTCACCCAGTCCCGGGTCCAGCCGCGCCACACCAGCCGCTTGTTGTGGCCATCCAGTACATCCAGCATGAGCGTGCCCTGTTCGCGGGATTCTACGTTGTTGCCCACCGGCACAATGACGCTGCCGAAACCGCTCGGGAAGGCGTCCACGAAGCCGAAGCTGAAACTGGCACCGCTGCTCTCCAGTTTCTGTTTGCTCACGGTGTGGTAGGTGACGATGAAATCCGGTGACTTGTCCGGTGCGGTTTCCACGTAACCGCGGGCATTGAGATCGGCGATGACAGCGTGTTTCACCCGGTCATCGAGGATCTGGCTGTCGAGGATTGGATCCTTCACCGGGCCCACGGGCGGACTCACCCAGGCGAAACTATGATAGTCGCTGAACGGGGCGCTGCTGTCGTGCTCCACCATCACCCGGGGTGCGCAGCCCACCAGCAGCAGGGCGACGGCCATCAGCAGCAGTTTCATCAGGGCTTTCATATATGCTTTTTCCTGGGCAGGAATCCGGTGTTTCTGCTGGCTTAGGCTGTCAGTCTAGCACGGCAGTTCCCGCTGCCTCATGTATTTTGTACACAAAGTATAACTTGTCTAAGCATTTGGATGTGTATTAATGAGTGGCCGCGTATAAGAGTTGCTCGGCATTAATGCAGGAACATCATGTTTAATATAAAAAATACGCCGCATATATCCCTGATATATGCGAGCACGCTCGCGGTAACCGCATTCGCGTTACTCATCGTGCTGTCCGTTCGTACCGGGCTGCAGATTCCCAATGTACCTGCGTTCGCGGGCTTTATCCTGTGCGGCATCCTGGTATCGGTATTCGGTTTTCCCGCGCCGCACGTGGGTTACGTGTCCCTCGACCGGGTAGTGCAGTTCGCGAGCATCCTGATATTCGGCACGCTGCAGGCCGCCTGGATCAGCGGCATCGCCCTGCTCATTTGGTCGCTCCTGCCACGTGGTGATGCACGGTATCAAGACCTGCGGCTGTCCATCGTCCGGGCACTGAACAACTCCGGAATGATCATCATCATCGTCCTGATGACTGGCGGGATCTACGAATATTTCAACGGCACCGTGCCGCTGCTGCAATTGAACCCACACGATGCGCTGCTGATCATCATCCTCGCACTATTCATGCAGCTCACCAATGAGATGCTGGTCGCGCTGTTCGCGTGGTTCGAGAATTACGATTGGGGCAAGTCGTTCAATCTGTTCAGCACCATTGTGGAACTGGCTGCGGTTCCTGCAGCAGTATTCACCGCCATAACCTACAATCGTCTGGCAACATCGATCTTCCTGCTTTACCTCACTGTCTTGTTACTCGTTATCCTGGTAGTAAAAAACTTTGCCGACACGCGCCGTGCCCTGGAGGTGAAAGTGGACGAGCTGGTGGCGGTCAACCGGGTCGGCCGGGCCGTCAGCAGTTTGCTGGTGCTGGATGAACTGGTGGATCTCATTTTCCGGGAAAGTCGTAACCTGCTGGAATTCGACTCCTTCATGTTGGCCTTGTACGACGAGACCAGCGGTGAAATTGACATCCGTCTGCACCACAACCGTCAGGGGCGGCAGCCGCAACGACGGCAGAAAGTGGGCGAGGGTCTCATGGGCTGGGTCATAACCAATAACAAACCGGTATTCATCAAGGATTGGGACAAGGATGACAGCAATTTCAAGCGCATCATGATCAATATCGGTGATACGCCGCAGACTAAATCACTGATCACCGTGCCAGTGACCTACCGTAACAATGTACTTGGCGTCATCAGTGTTCAGGGCTATACGCCGGACAAATTCAGCAAGCCCCATGTGGACCTGATGGTGACATTTGCAGGCCAGGTGGCGGTGGCCATAGCCAATGCACGTCTGTTTGAGGAGCTTGATCAAAACCGCAATGAACTGGAACGGCGGGTGGTGGAACGTACTCGCGCATTGGCGCTGCAGAAGGATGAGTTGCATGCCCTCACGGATTCGTTGCGCAATACCAACCACGAGAAGGAAGAATTGCTCCTCAAACTACAGCAGCAGACATCGGAACTGGAACGTCAAACGGAGGAGGACGGGCTCACCGGTCTGTACAACCGCCGCTTTCTGGACCGCCGCCTGGGTTTCGAGGTGAAACGTGCGGAACGTTACAATCGTCATATCGCCCTCGCCATGGGCGACATCGATCATTTCAAGGTGGTCAATGACCGCTATTCACATATGGTGGGGGATGACGTATTGAGGGCATTGGCCGATATATTGCGCAGGCAGTCACGCTCCGTTGACATCATCGCCCGTTACGGTGGCGAGGAGTTCCTGTTGTGCTTCCCGGAAACCTCGCTGGAGAACGCCGCCAGCGTATGCGAGAAGATTCGCCAACAGGTGGAAGGTTACGACTGGGACAAAATTCAGGCCGGATTACGGGTCAACATAAGTTTCGGCGTCGCGGCCGCTCCACCCGGTTACGACGTGGATCAGCTTATTGCCGCCGCCGACGAGCGTCTTTACGAAGCCAAACATTCCGGCCGCAATCAGGTGTGCGCCTAAACTGCCAGCACCTCGGTAAAAATCAGGACGATGCCCAGTACAAACGTCATTATGAGCGTGAGCCAATAGATGAAGCCGAGCAGCAGGAACTTGACCAGGGTCTTGATGAAGGACTGGCGGTAATAGAACAGCATGGCGAGGAAGATATAAACCACGATGTACCAACCGACCAGGTCCTTGAAATAGCGTGCCGGCACCGCCAGCCACGTGAAATGGGCGCCCAACATCCCGGCCAGCAGGATGAAGATCATGGCCGTGTACACGAAGGCGTGATTATGCAGGGTGAATATCAGGTGTTCCATGTAGTAGCGTTTCGAGCGTATGTAGAACAGCTTCAGCAGCAGCGCCACCAGCGGCAAAAACACGAACATCATCTTGGGCAGATAGGTTTCGAAGTCATGGATAAGCCGAGTCTTGAATTCGGTCTTCGACATGGTAAATTTCTTGCCGAACATCTCGCCCGACATTGAGTCATTTTGTGCTTCAATGGCTGCGACATCAGCTTCTTTTTTGTTTTGTGTGCCGCTCGCGATTGGTTGCTTTTGTTTGTCCGACAGAGTGGGATTGGTGCGTAGGTTCTGCTGATCGGATGAGGATAACTTGCTGTTTACGTTACAGTTCCTGTAACCAAGACAGTTCGTATCGCTGAATCTCGCTATTTGCGGGGATGCGACTGTCCAGGCGATGAAAAACAGCATGATGCTGCTGAAGATGTACAGACGCAGCGGATTGATATAGCGCACCCGGTGTCCGGCGGAGTATTCGCGCGACAGGAATCCCGGGCGGAACAGCAGCGGCAGGATGCTGTGGAAAAATTTGGTGTCGAAGCCGAAATGGTTGCCGAAGAAATCTTCGATGACGCTCCACAGGGGCGCAGCGTAAGTATGGCTTTGTTGGCCGCAATTGGCACAAAATTTTCCGGTAAGCGGTGCTCCACAGTTGAGACAGCGCAAGGACACGGGTTCGGCCGTGGCGATCGCCGGATTCTTGATGCTAGTATCCGCTAATTCCGTGCCGTGTAAATCCAAGACCCGACGGCTGGTACGCAAACGGTCGCCAAAGCGCGCCACCGCTTCGGCGCGCATGCGCGGAGCGTGCTCCCGAAGGTAATGATCGAGATCCGCCTGGCTGGCGAGCGTGTACTGCACCACCCGTCTCGTGACGCCGGCATCCGCGGCAGCCGGTCCGGCTTGCGGCGACAGGATATCCGCCGTGCGGAAGCCAGGCAGCCGCAGCATCGCTTGCACATGCTGTTTGAGCCAGACATCGAATTCCGCGGCGCCGCCGGCATCCACATCCAGCGTGACTTCGTAGATCACTGCATCGTCAGCCATGCGGGTCCCCGGAAAGAGAGTGCTTCACCGAAAATTGACTGGCTGCCGGACCGGTCTTAATCTTCCCATAAACCCCTCTTGAAGTGAGCGTGGTCATGTTGAAACGGATACTGTTGGTCACCGGACTCCTGTGTGTCGGGCTGATGGCGCACGCGGCCAAGGCGCCGGACAGCGGCACGGCCGTGAGAGCAGCGGCCGCGTGGCTGCGGCTGGTTGATGCCAGGCAGTATGCCGCAAGCTGGCAACAGGCCGCACCGCTGTTCCAGCGGGCGGTCAGTGAACAGCAATGGGCAGAGAAGCTGAGAGCCGCCCGTGAGCCGTTCGGCAAGCTGCTCAAACGCAGTCTGTCGGACGCCAGGTATTTCACCCGCCTGCCCGGGGCACCGGCTGGCCGCTACTGGGTAATCGAGGAGAACGCAGATTTTGCCAACAAGCCGGGCGCGGTGGAGACCATCACCATGGAGCGGGTGGGGAGTCATTGGCGAGCGGCTGGCTATTTTATCCGCTGACGGAGCGGTTATTCCGGATACCAAAATCCCCGCCGCTGGCAGGACTTTTATTTCATTGCTGACGCTGCCTCAGGAAGAGGCGGCGTGAATGCTGCGGAAGGGCTTGGTACCCAGCTCGTCCGGAGCGAAATCATCCACTGAGATGATCTCGTGGGTGAGCTGCTGCAGCCGCAGCAGTGCCTGGGTTTCGCGCTCGGTGATGACCCCGGCTTGCTGGGCCGCCAGGATCTCGGAATCACCCGGCGCCACCCTGAACCCGCCGCTGCGCATGGCGGCGTGCACCTTCTTTTCCACTGGTTCCATGCGGATGGCGAGCTCCAGTGCTTCCGCAAATAGCCCCACGGGGTTGTTCTTGTCGCCCACATAGGTGTTTTGCGTGAGGCGGTCGCGGGCGGCATTGGGTGTGCTTACCAATTCCGCAATGCGATGACCGAGAACGTCGCTGGGGGCTGAATAGGTGCGCCCGCGCGGGAATATCAGTATGCGCAGCACGGTCGCCACGAAACGGTTGGGGAAGTTACGCAGGAAGCCGTGCATTTGCTCCTGCAGATGGTAGAGCGACTGGCGACAGGCCCACTCCACCAGCGGCAAGTCTTCGGACTGGCGTCCCTGGTCCTCGAACCGTTTGAGCACAGCTGAGGCGATGTACATGCAGCTCAGCATGTCGCCGAGACGCGCGGAAAGTTTCTCTTTGCGTTTGAGTGCACCGCCAAGCGTCAGCATGGCGGCATCGGAAGCCAGCACAAACGATGCGCTGAAACGGTTGATGTGCTGATAGTAACGTTCCGTGGGTCCGCGCACCGGTACGCGTGTGAATTTGGCACTGGTGAGCGCCAGTACCAGCGAACGTGCCGCGTTGCTGATGGCGAGGCCGGTATGGCCGAACAAGGCTTCGTCGAACTGCTTCATGGCTTCCTGCTCGTCGCTCATGGCGGCGGCGCGCATCTCCTTGAGCACGTAAGGATGACAGCGGATGGCACCCTGACCGTAGATCATAAGGTTGCGCGTCAGGATGTTGGCGCCTTCCACGGTGATAGCGACCGGTACCGACTCGTAGCCGCGTGCCAGATAATTGCGCGGGCCCAGCTGGATACCCTTGCCGCCGTGGATGTCCATGGCGTCGTTAGCCACGATCCGCGCCATCTCCGTGACGTGATACTTGGAGATGGCCGCACACACGGCCGGCTCCTCGCCCTGGTCGATGGAAGCAGCGGTCATGGTGCGCACGGATTCCATGGCGTACAGCAAACCGCCCATGCGTCCCAGCACCTCATCGATGCCGTCGAACTTGGCGATGGCGAGATGGAACTGCTTGCGCACGCGCACGTAGGCGCCAGTGGCATAGACCGCGAGGCGCGTGCCGCCGGTGGTGTTGGAGGGCAGCGAAATGGCGCGGCCGGCACCGAGGCATTCCATCAGCATGCGCCAGCCCTGACCGGCCATCTTCATGCCACCGATGATGAAATCGAGGGGCACGAATACATCCTTGCCCTGGGTCGGACCGTTCTGGAACGGAATGTTGATGGGGAAATGCCGCCGGCCGATGGTGATGCCGGGCAGGTGCGTGGGTATCAGCGCGCAGGTTATGCCATATTCATCCCTGGTGCCCACCAGGTGCTCGGGATCGTAGAGTTTGAACGCCAGCCCCAATACCGTGGCGATGGGCGCGAGCGTGATGTAACGCTTGTCCCAGTTAAGGCGGATGCCGGTGACTTCCTTGCCCTGCCACTGGCGCTTGCAGACGATGCCGTAATCGGTGATGGAGCCGGCGTCGGAGCCGGCAGTGGGTGAAGTGAGCGCGAAGCAGGGCACGTCCTCGCCGGACGCGAGACGCGGCAGGTAATGATCTTTCTGTTCTTCCGTGCCGTAACGCAGCAGCAGCTCTGCGGGGCCGAGGGAATTGGGCACCGCCATGATGGAGGCAGCCGTGGCGCTGCGGGTCGCCACCTTGGCCAGCGTCTCGGAATTCATCAGCGCCGAGAATTCCTTGCCGCCGTAACGTTTTGGGATGATGTAGGCGAAGAAACCCTTCTTTTTCAGAAACTCCCATACTGACGGTGGCAGATCGCCCCACTCGTGGGTGATCTTCCACTCATCCAGCAGGCCGCACAGCTCTTCCACTTCATTGTCGAGGAATGTCTGTTCCTCGTCGGAGAGTTTCGGTGCCGGGGTGTCCAGCAGTTTCCGCCACTTGGGCCGGCCGCTGAACAGTTCGCCGTCCCACCACACGGTGCCGGCTTCCAGTGCCGCCGCCTCGGTCTCAGACATCTCCGGCATAATCTTGCGGAACATATCCAGCAATGGCTTGCTGATCCAGTGACGACGCAGCTCCTTGATATTGAGCGGGATGGCGATGGCCAGAAAGATGATCCAGTACAGCAGTGTCAGCCAGTCAGGCCCCGTGCCTGTCAGTGTATATATGATGAAATAGAGGAGATACAGACCGGTTGCCACCAATAACGAGGCGCGCAGATAGGCGAGCGCCAGGCTACCGCCGATGAAGATGATGAGCCAGATGATCATGGTCACGGTTGCATCCCCTGCTGATTGTGGATGGGGCGGTTAAGGCGGCTCGCGGCACGACGGGCTGCCAGCAGACATCCCGTGAAAACACTATAACTCAGCGCGTTTCGATCGGTAAATGCGCCATCGGCGAGTACCCATTGGCAGCGTGTCGCAACAGCATCAAGCCTTGAGCCGGGTGCGTATGTCCGCGGGCATGAGCACCACTTTCTGTGTGCGGAAATCGAAACACACCACGCCGGTTTTGGCATGAACCACGTCTTGCCCCGTGGACGCATGACTTACCCGGTAATAGAAATCAAAGCCGCGGCTGCCGAGATCTCCCGCCGCTACCTGGATGCGCAAGCGGTCGCCATAGAATGCCTGGGCGCGATAGACCACCGCCGCGTCAGCGATCACGAAGCCGGCACCGTCGCTGCCGATTTCTTCCACTCCCAGTGACCGCAGATAACGCCGGCGGGCCTCGTGAATGAGCGACAACACCGCGTCGTTACCGAGATGGTTGCCGTAGTTGAGGTCGCTGACGCGCACTTCCAGTTCGGTGCTGAACGGAAAACTATCCGGCAACTCGATATTAATACGACTCATGGCATTGCCCCGGGTACGAAACAGCCACACGTCGGCGGCATGCGGGCCGGTTTCACGGCGGACGATAATCCCTCGATTCAGCCGGCGAGCAGATCTTTTACACCATCCCGTTCTTCCAGCAGCTCCTTCTCGGTGGTCTGCATGCGCACACGGGAGAATGTGCTGATCTTGAGTCCTTTCACGATCTTGTACTGGCCCTTGGCGCAGACTACCGGGAACCCGTAGATGATGCCTTCGGCAATGCCATAGCTTCCATCCGACGGCACGCCCATACTGACCCACTGACCCTTGCTGCCCAGCACCCAGTCACGCATGTGATCAATGGCGGCGGAGGCGGCGGAGGCGGCGGAGGAGGCCCCGCGAGCCTTGATGATGGCTGCGCCGCGCTGCTGCACGGTGGGGATGAAATCGTTCTGCATCCAGTTTTCATCTACCAGTTTGTTGGCCGGTTTGCCTTTTACCGTGGCTGCGTGGATGTCCGGGTACTGAGTGGAGGAATGGTTTCCCCAGATGGCCAGGTGTTTCACCTGGTTCATATGGGCGCCGGTTTTGGCGGCAAGCTGACTCATGGCACGGTTATGGTCCAGCCGCATCATGGCGGTAATGTTCTTTTTGTTGAGGCGCGGCGCATTGGCGGCGGTGATGAGCGCATTGGTGTTGGCCGGATTGCCCACCACCAGCACCTTGACGTTTTTCTTCGCCACCTTGTTGAGTGCCTTGCCCTGGGCGGAGAAGATTCGGGCGTTCGCCAGCAGCAGATCCTTGCGTTCCATGCCGGGGCCGCGCGGCTTGGCGCCGACCAGGATGGCGTAATCGACGTCTTTGAATGCGGTTTCGGCATTGTCGGTGGCGACGATGTCATGCACCAGCGGCAGGGCGCAGTCGCTCAATTCCATCACCACGCCGTTAAGCGCGCCCAGCGCCGAAGTCACTTCCAAAAGCTGCAGGATGACGGGCTGCTGTAAGCCGAACAGATCGCCGGCCGCGATGCGAAAGATGAGCTGATAGCCGATCTGACCGGCAGCGCCGGTTAGGGCGATGCGGACGGGTTTCTTCATGGCCATGGGAATACGCTCCGTTGGGGTAAACGCCGCGGGCCGCGCCACGGGGCCCGGCCGGAAACGGGGAGCGCGGATTTTACCACCAGCAGGCTGATCAGGGTCGGGCGAGGGGCAGATCCTCAATAGACGTGCCGAGCGTGTGCACGAATTCCGTGCCGAAAGCGCGAGAGGGCGTCTGGAAACCGGTTTTGGCATCGCCCTTGATCACCCGGACAGCAGCGCTGACTGCAGATTTCGCGGTGAACTCGTAGCCGTTGATGCAGCGCAGCCGGGAACGCATGACCTGGCCTTTGTCATCGCGAACTTCACCCCAGGCGAAACTCTGGGTGCTGGCGCGCAGCGCGGTATTTGGTCCCGGCGCCGCGTCGGCGATACGCCGCCGCAACCGGGCGCGCACGCTGGCGCGCCGCAACAACCATCCGAAATAGCGGCTGAGCTTCAGCCAACGTATCTGGGATTGCGGCATGGCCGCGTAGGCCTCGATGTTGGGGATACCGGTGCTGTACCAGGCGCTGGCCACATCACCCCAGGGGATAGTCACCGTGGTGCGGATGCGGCCGTCGCCGAAATCCACCTCGCGGGTTTTCCAGGCCGCCGGTACACGCACGATGCGACCGTCACGACGCACTGCGCCACCGTAGCCGAGTCCCTCGAGCATGGTGCGCCGGGTGCCGCGGGAAAAACCGCCGCCTCCGCGGATTGCCAGCGCCAGGTATGTGGCTGCGGGCATGCGCATCTTGAGGTGTGCGGCGAGGCAGTCAGTGGGCACGACGTCGAAGCCCACCCCGGGCAGCAGCATCACGCCAGCTTCCCGTGCTTGCCGATCAAGTGCCGCCAGTCCCTCGAACACCTCGATCTCGCCGGTGATATCCAGATAGTGAATCCGATGCCGCAGGCAGGCTGCCGCCATGGGCTGGAAGGTTGCGGTGAACGGGCCGGCGCAGTGCATCACCAGCCGTCGATTCTGCAGGGCCCGGTCAAGGGCAGCGGTATCCATGAGTTCGAAAGCAAATCCCATGAGGCCATAGCGTTCGGCCAGGGCATTGACCTTGTCGATATCCCGGCCGGCCACCACCGGCCGTAAGCCGCGGCTCAAGGCTTCTTCCACGATGAGTGTGCCGGTGTAGCCGTAAGCGCCGTAAATGAGCATACCGATCCTCCAGTTGCGGAACCGCGAGTATGCCTGAGGAGGTGTCAGGGGTGGGTATGTCCACCGGAGGGCGGCGGGCGAACCAATGCCCGCAAAAGCAGGCTTCCCCAACCTGGGAAGATAGTTATAACTGTTTGATTTATATGTTATTTAACAAGCCATAAAAATTTTTGTCTTTTGCTCTTGCTTTATTATATTTTAGTGTTATAGTTATCTATAACACCACTACGGAAACGGCCTTTCGCCGTTATCGCTGAAAGTAAGGAGAATTGCCATGACCACCACCCGCAAATTGATCCTCGTATTCGGCTTCGTACTGAATATAGCCGCCATCGCCACAGTAGGCATCATCACCTCGCACCGCCATGCTGCCAATCGGGCACCGGTCGTTGATTTGGGCACTATCATCGTGACCCCGGGCAATGCCAGCTCCGGCTATGCCGTCAATGGCACGGTCGATCTTGGCAGTATCACGGTTACCCCGCAGGACAGCGCCACCGCCAGGATTGCTGCGGCTAGAACGCCCACTGGCGGTAAAACAGGGCCCGATGAGAAGGCCGATTCCGCAACGGCCGTGGTCATGGAGGCTCTGGATACACTTTCTCCCGGTCAGTACCTGAACATGAGTGCGAGCATGCGGGCGCTCAATACACTGGTCTTTGAGCGCTTGGGCGGCTAAGGTAAAGCGGATTCAGCGCTCTAGTCCTCTAGAGCAGCGCGGGAGACACACATGGATCCAAAATGGAGCGACAACCAACCGATTTACCGGCAACTGCGTGATCGGGTGGTCGCAATGATACTCGAGGGCACGCTTAAGGAAGGCGATCCTCTGCCCTCGGTACGCTCCGTCGCCGCTGAATACCAGATCAATCCGCTCACGGTGCTTAAGGGCTACCAGGCACTGGTGGATGAGGAGCTGGTGGAAAAGCGTCGTGGCCTCGGCATGTTTGTGAAGGCAGGTGCCAGCCGGGCGCTCATGAAAAACGAGCGCGCATTGTTCCTCAAGGCCGAGTGGCCGTTGATCGTGCAGCGCATCACCCGACTGGGTATGGATGTACAGGAACTGCTTGATGCCGTGGACGACGGCAACGGGAGTAAATCATGAGCGTACTGGTGAAAGCCCGGGGGCTGAGCAAGCATTACGCCAGCCTGTGTGCGTTGGATAAAGTGGATTTCGACATCGAGGAAGGCTGTATCGTGGGCCTGATCGGCCCCAACGGCGCCGGCAAGACCACGGCGCTGAAGGCCATCCTGGGCCTGACCGATTTCGAGGGCGAACTGAAGGTGCTGGGCATGGACCCGCGCAAGCAGCGCCCGCAGTTGATGCGCGAGGTGTGCTTCATCGCCGACGTCGCCACCCTGCCCCGCTGGATTCGCGTCAGCGAAGCCATCGACTTCGTGGCCGGCGTGCACCCGCGCTTCGACCGCGCCAAGTGCGAGCGCTTCCTC
>JAGWNO010000174.1 GCA_028871235.1 Gammaproteobacteria bacterium | reverse complement strand
CCATCGCGCTCATCTTCGGCGCTTTCGCCTCCACCGTGCTGACGCTGTTCGTGATCCCGCTGGCGTATTTCGGCTGGCAGCGGCGCATCGCCGCGCGCCATACGGTGCACTGAAAGCTTTCTTCAATCTGACAAGTCAAGGAGAACTCACATGACCACTGAACGTTTCATCCGTATCTTCGCCGGCGCCGTGGTGCTGGTTTCACTGGCCCTCGGCGTGCGCCAGAGCCCGATTTTTGTGAGCGGCTATTTTCTGTGGCTCACGGTTTTTGTGGGGGCCAATCTTTTCCAGAGCGGCTTCACCCGTTTCTGTCCGCTGGAAATGCTTCTGAAGAAGACGGGAATGAAGTCAGCAGGGTCCTCGCGGTAAATGACGTGGTATTCGCTGGCATCGCAACAGCCGGCAACACGCCGGGGAGGATAGTTCAATGGCCAGAATCATCGTGATCGGTGCCGGGATCGGCGGGTTGCCCGCTGCGTACGACTTGCGTGCCGCGCTCGGCAAGGCACACGAGGTCACTGTCATCAATGCCGCCGACAGCTTCCAGTTCACGCCGTCCAATCCGTGGGTGGCGGTGGGCTGGCGCAAACCCGGGCAGGTGATGGTGCCGCTCAGGCAGCCGCTGGAACGCAAGGGCATCCGTTTCATCGCCCAGGCCGTCAAGGCGGTGAAACCGGCGGAGAAGGTCGTGGAGCTCAGCGACGGGCAGCGGCTGGAGTACGACTACCTGGTTATAACCACCGGACCCAAGCTTGCCTTCGATGAGGTCCCGGGTCTCGGTCCCGAGGGCCACACCCAATCGGTGTGCACACTGTCTCATGCGGAGCAGGCCCACGCCGCCTACCAGGAGTTTCTCAAGCACCCCGGGCCGGTGGTGGTGGGCGCGGCCCAGGGCGCGAGCTGCTTCGGTCCGGCCTATGAGTTCGCCATGATCCTCGATTCCGATCTGCGCAAACGCAAGCTGCGTCACCAGGTGCCCATGACTTTCGTGACCAGCGAACCTTACATCGGGCACCTGGGTCTGGGCGGCGTCGGCGATTCCAAGGGTCTGCTGGAATCCGCCATGCGCGAGCGCCACATCAACTGGATCACCAACGCCAGGATAAAAGAGGTCAAACCAGGCGAGCTGGCGGCGGTGGAGCACGACCGGGACGGCAAGCCCGTGAAGGAGCACATCCTGCCCTTCGTCTACAGCATGGTGCTGCCGGCTTTCAAAGGCGTGGATGCGGTGATGGGCGTGGAGGGCCTGGCGAATCCCCGCGGTTTTGTCACCATTGACAAGCACCAGCGCAATACCAGGTATCCGAACGTGTATTCGGCCGGTGTCTGCGTCGCCATCGCTCCGCCGGTGCCCACGCCGGTACCGACCGGCGTGCCCAAGACCGGTTACATGATCGAATCCATGGTGAGTGCGGTGGTGGCCAATATAAAGTCGGAACTGGAGGGCAAGCCGGTCGCCGCCGTGGCCACCTGGAATGCCATCTGCCTTGCCGACCTGGGCGATACCGGCATGGCCTTCGTGGCACTGCCGCAAATCCCTCCGCGCAATGTCACCTGGACCAGGGAGGGTCACTGGGTGCATCTTGCCAAGGTGGGATTCGAGAAGTATTTCCTGCGCAAGATGCGCTCGGGATCCACCGAGCCGTTTTATGAAAGATACCTGCTCAAGGCATTGGGCATCATGCGGCTGGCAAGCTGATAACGAGGGAACAGACATGGCGGCAACCACTATGCTCTTCATTCTCAATGATCCACCTTATGGTTCCGAACGCAGCTACAACGCTCTGCGGCTTGCGGGCGCACTGGCCGGGCGCGAGGGGGTTCGCGTACGTCTCTTCCTCATGGGCGACGCGGCGGCCTGCGCGAAAGCCGGACAGAAAGTGCCACAGGGGTACTACAACACGGAATTCATGCTGCATGCGGTTACGGCTCACGGGGGCGAGGTCAGCGTGTGCGGCACCTGCATGAACGCCCGTGGTATCCAGGACAGCGAGCTTGCGCGGGGCGCGCGTCGCGGCACACTGGAAGAACTGGCCGACTGGACCCTGCAGGCGGACAAACTGCTGGTGTTCTGACAAGCCACCGGACACCGCAGTTGCTGCAGTGCTGCATTTTCTTTGGCCGGTGGTACCGGCGTGGAGTCGGGGCCATGGCCAAAATAGTCGTTCTTGCGGCTGGATTCGACCACGCCGTGCTGCGAGAAAAACGTGTTTAAGGCGCTCGGGATCCCGAGCCTTGCGGATAAACCGGGAAGCACGGGGTGCATGGCGGCGCCCCGTTATCCTTATACTGATGGCCTGTGAAGGAGAGGGGGTTCCATGAGAGATCCGGTACGCGGTGTTGGCCTGAAGCTGGTGCCACTGGTGGAGGACCTGGGACTGTTCGCGGTGCTGGCCGCGACGGTGGTGGCGGGCGCAATGGAGATATGGGGCATGGTCAGCGCCCGCCAGGTGAGCATCACCGATCTGCTGATGCTCTTCATCTATCTTGAGGTGATCAGCATGGTGGAGATCTACTGGCAGGCGGGCAAGTTGCCGGTACGCATGCCGCTGTACATCGCCATGGTGGCCCTGGCCCGTTATCTGATGCTGGATACCGGACATCTGGCCACGCTGCAGATATTCGCCATGGCGGGAGCCATCCTGCTGCTGGCATTCTCGGTGCTGGTGGTGCGCTACGGTCATATCCGATATCCGTATCCGATACCC
>JAGWNO010000028.1 GCA_028871235.1 Gammaproteobacteria bacterium | reverse complement strand
GAACTTATTGTCCACAGACAGCTTCGATGGAGTTTCAAGGTCGAGAGACACGGGTTCCGGAACATCAACTGGCGACTTCGTAAATGTAAGCGCCTCAAGCTGTGCGTTCTCAAACTGACCGCATTTCCATGCACGCCCCCAGTTGATTTGAATGATGAGAACTCCAAGGTCGGATTTGTAGGTGCCTGCACTGAGATTTACTGGTTCTGCTGCAAAAACAAATGCCGGCAACGCCCAAAGAACTGTTATCGCGCACTGCAGATATCTAACCACTTTGTTTCTCCTGTGAAGCCCAACGTTCGACATGAGCGGCGGGCCAAAGGGCGTGAAGCGGCCTTTGGAACGTCCGATCGATGGAGGGGTTAGGCCACAGCTTACGGCAGCGACGCTGGCGAAGAGAACGGTTGGGTGGCATCGACGACGAACATGACCAATGATTGCAGCTCGCTGGAACCGCTGCTGGAAACCTGCATTGCCATGGAGGCACCATGGCCTGCCTCCGATGTGCCGGCTTTCACCACCATGGTTCCATGAGCGCCGCGGATGCTTTGCTCCCCGGCGAGCACATAGAACGCCTCAGAGCCGGGATGACTGTGCACAGGAGTGACGCTTCCGGGCGGCCCGCTCGCCTCGTTGATACGAAGCAAATACTGCGGGGCAGCAACGCGGGCAATAGGCCCTACCTCGGACACCTTGGTGCCCCCTGGAGACGACCCACCTGCCGAACCGAGCGTGAAGAGCCAGACCCTACCCGCTGCCTCGGCGACGAGCGACCAAGTCCCGGCGGCGGCCTGCGCGGCTTCCTTGGACGGATAGGTTTCAATGCGCCAGAAGAGCTCGCCGCTCGGCAGGTCGGCCACCTTGCGCTCGGCCAGCGGACGGATGACGAGTGCTTGCTGCGCCGCGGACGCCGAAGCCAGGACCAAGGCGACTGCACCAACCAGAAGAGACAAGAATTTTCGCATGAAACCCTCCTGCGAGATGTTACTGCGCGACCTCCTGGGGCCTAACATGTATTAGGTGGAAGTCGGTGATATTGGAGTTTTACCGCGTTCCATATAATTCCGAGTTTATACCACTCCAGCTGGGACCTAAAATCCCCTGAGTTCCACGGGGGTATGGAGCCCTCTTGGTTGAATCGCCCAAGGGCCCGTCTGCTTGAAATTCCGGATTCAGAGACTGGGTTTCTTATAAGCAATAACACCCACGGGGCCGCCGTGGGTGTTTGTTGCGGATTGAAATCTCTGCAGCTCAGCCACCCGCCGATGCGTTTTCAATGAATGCATCTATATTGCGATCCACTTCCGGCAGCACCTGTGGATTCAGGTAGAGTGAATGCTTGCCGCCTGCGCGTAACAGGCGACAATTGTGATTTTCAAGATGTCGGACGAGATCGGATCGTTTCACGCCCCGAGCCGCAAAGTTTCGCGGATCACGCTGGCACCGTGCAGTTCCTCTTGTGTCAGGGCGCGATTGGCTTCCAGCACCCTTCTCACGGCTTCTTCAAGGTTGGCACGGGCCTCCTCTAAGGGTCGTCCCCTGGATGTTGGCGCCAGGCAACTCCTCGACGAATGCGATATCCCCTTCCGGCACCTCGCGGTAAACTGTCGTGCATTGCAGCGATATGGACACGACCTCAGTTAACAGCGATGGGGTTATGGTGAATTTACCGAGGTATCTATGCAACTCAATGTAGGTATGAACCAATTCGACCCCGCACGGGTGTTCTGCATCGGCCACAATTACGCGGAGCACGCGAAGGAGATGGCTGCGCCGAGGCCGAAGGAGCCGGTGGTATTCATGAAGCCAGCCACCAGCCTGGTGCCGGAGGGCGAGCCCCTGGTGCTGCCGCGGGGCCGGGGCGGTGTGCACCACGAAATGGAGCTGGTGGTGGCCCTGGGCCGGGAGGGCAAGGATATTGCTGTCGCTGCGGCGCCCGGGTATGTGGCGGGCGTGACGCTCGGCATTGATCTCACCCTGCGGGATCTGCAAAGCAAGCTGAAGCAGGCGGGCCAGCCCTGGGAACTGTCCAAGTCCTTCGACGGCAGCGCCGCTATCGGCCGGTTCACGTCCTGGCCGGCGGAATTCGATTTCCAGAATCTGGAGATCCGCTGTACGGTGAACGGCGCGCTGCGCCAGCAGTGCAACACCTGCGACATGCTGTTCCCGGTGGCGGAGATCATCAGTTTCCTCAGCCGCCACTGGCGGCTGCTGCCGGGCGACCTCATCTATACCGGCACGCCGGCAGGCGTGGGGCCGCTGGTCCCGGGTGACACCATTATGTTGGAAGGTCCGGGACTGGGTCCGTTCGGCTGGGGGTGCGTGTAACCCCCGGCATGCGCGGCATCACGGCGATATACTGCCGCGGTGCGCGTCGGACTGTTCATCACCTGTCTCGCTGATCTGCTGCGACCGAGTCTGGCGCGCGCGGCGCGCACGCTGCTGGCGCTCACCGGCGCCGAGGTGGTGGTGCCGCGTCGGCAGACCTGCTGCGGGCAGCCGGCGCTCAACGCTGGCGATCCCGCCACCACCCGCGCCCTTGCGCTCAAGCTGGCGCGCGAATTCGCGGACTGCGATGCGGTGGTCCTGCCCTCCGGTTCCTGCGCGGGCACGCTGCGCATCCACTATCCCGGGCTTTTCGCCGAACGGCCGGAGGCCGAGCGCCGCGACATTGAGGCGCTGGCCGCGCGCACCCATGAGCTTGCCGAATTCCTCGACACTCGACTGCCGGAGGTGCCGGGGCGCCATGCGGGGCGGGTGACCTACCACGATTCCTGTTCCGGACTGCGCGAGCTCGGCGTGAAGCAGGCGCCGCGCGCACTGCTGGCGCGGGTGCCGGGCCTGGAGCTGGTCGAGATGATGAATGCCGAGGACTGCTGTGGTTTCGGTGGCACCTTCGCGCTGAAGTACGGCGCGATTTCCGCGGCCATCTGCGACCGCAAGTGCGCGGCGATCCGCGCCAGCGGCGCCGGCACAGTCACGGGCGGCGACCTCGGCTGCCTGATGCACCTGGCCGGGCGACTGCAGCGCACCGGTGATACCACCACGCGCGTGCTGCACTGGGCCGAGATTGTGGCCGGCACAAGCGGAGCGCAGGCGTGGAAGTAACCTCGGACAAGTTCCGCGCGGCCGCGGCCCGGAGTCTCGCTGACACGCAACTGCAGCGCGCGCTGGCGCGCATCCCGGAGCGCTTCGTGGCAGCACGCGCCCGCGCCGCCGCCGAGTTCGGCGAGTTCGAGCAACTGCGCGCGGCGGGCGCGGCCATCCGCGAGCGCGCATTGGCACGCCTGGACGTGCTGCTTGAGCGCTTTGAGGCGGAAGCGGTGTGCCGGGGCGCCAGCGTGCATTGGGCCGTAGATGCAGCCGAGGCGAACCGCATCGTGCTGGATATCGCCCGCGGGCACGGGGTGCGGCGCATCGTCAAGTCCAAGTCCATGGTGACCGAGGAATGCGCCCTCAACGACGCGCTCGAAGCCGCGGGGCTCGCGGTGCTGGAGACCGATCTCGGCGAATACATTCTGCAGCTCGCCCGTGAGCGGCCCTCGCACATCATCGCGCCGGTGATCCACAAGAACCGGGAGGAGGTGACCGAACTGTTTTCCGCCCGGCATCGGCGGCCGCGCAGCACCGACATCGCGGCGCTCTGCCAGGAGGCGCGCGAGATCCTGCGGCCGCAGTTCTTCGCCGCCGACATGGGCATCAGCGGGGCGAATTTCCTGGTGGCGGAAACCGGGTCGGTGGCGCTCTTTACCAACGAGGGCAACGGCCGGCTGGTGACCACGCTGCCGCGGGTGCACGTGGCGATCGCCGGTATCGAGAAAGTGGTGGAGACGCTCGGGGAGCTGGCCGCGCTCGCGCGCCTGCTGCCGCGCTCGGCCACCGGTCAGGCGATCTCCAACTACTTCACGCTGCTCACCGGGGTGCGCGGCGCGACGGAGAGCGACGGTCCCGAGGCGTTCCACATCGTGCTGCTGGACAACGGCCGCAGCCGGCTGCTCGGTTCGGAGCTGCGTCCGATCCTGCGCTGCATCCGCTGCGGCGCCTGCCTCAATCATTGCCCGGTGTACCAGACGGTGGGTGGTCATGCCTACGGCTGGGTGTACCCGGGACCCATGGGCGCGGTGTGGACGCCGGCGCTCGTTGGGCTTGAGCGCGCGCGCGAGCTCCCCGAGGCAGCCACGTTCTGCGGGCAGTGTCAGGTGGCCTGCCCGGTGATGATCCCGCTGCCTGATTTGCTGCGCCGGCTGCGCACGCGCACCACCGCGGAACATCTGCGCCCGGCGCGCGAGCGCCTGGCGCTGAATCTCTGGGGATATGCCGCCCGTCATCCGCGGCTGTACGCATTGCTTGCCGCGTTTGCCGCCCGGGTGCTCTACCGGCTCGGCCGCCGCCGAGGCTGGGTGCGCTGGCTGCCCTTGGCTGCGGGCTGGACGGCGACGCGCGATTTCCCCGCGGGCGAGGGCCGCACCGCGCGCGAAGTGCTGCGGCGGGAGCGCGGCGGATGAGCATGCGCGAGGCCATCCTCACGCGGGTACGCGCCGCGACCGCCGGCAAACAGGTGCCGCCTGCGCCTGAGGTGATTCCGCGTGCTGCCGGTACCCTGACGGAAGATCCGCTGGTGCGCTTCCGCCGCCTGGCGGAGATGTCGGGCTCGACCCTGGATGAGGCCGCTTCGCCGGCCACGGCTCCCGGGCGCGTCGCTGCCTATCTGAAGGACGCGGGCCTGACATGCGCAGCCGTAGTGTGGCCCGCGTTGGCGGCGCTGCCGTGGACCGCCGCCGGTATCGCCGCCGAGGCGCGTGCGCCGCAGACGACGGATGCCATCGGCATCACCGGAGCCTTCTGCGGCATCGCCGAAACCGGCACGCTGCTGCTGCTCTCGGGAGGTGATTCACCCGGCGCCACGAGCCTGGTCCCGGAAACCCACATCGCCTTGCTGCCGCGCGAGCGCATCATGCGGGATCTCGAGGCCGCGTTCGCACGCGTGCGCGCCGAGCACGGTTCGCTGCCGCGGGCGCTGGCTTTCATTTCCGGTCCCTCGCGCACCGCCGACATCGAGCAGACCATCGTTATCGGCGCCCACGGCCCGAAGCGGGTACACATCATTCTTGTGGGTTGAACCGGACCGCACGGCTGACAGTTGTGGCGATATTGCGCGCGCCTAGCCGGCGGCTTTCTGACGCTTCTGCCAGACGTAAATCGGGACTCCGGCCAGCAGCAGCAGCGTGCCCCAGTAAAGGGAATCCTTGCCGGTTCCGGCCGCGGCCCAGAGTGCGAAGGCGAACGCCAGACAGGCCAGCACGGTGCCGCGTATACCCAACCTGGTGGCACGCTGCTGGCTGCGGCTCAGCACGATCTCCGCCATGGCACACAGCATGTAGGGCACCAGCACGAAGAACGTGGTGAGCAGGATGATGATGTTGAACATCGCCACCAGGCCGTGACTGTAATTCATGAAGATGAGCAGGGTCGCGAAGCCGCTGGACACCAGCAGCCCCACCGCCGGCGTGCCGCGGCGCGATTCGCGCGCAAACAGTTGCGGAAACAGGCCGTTATTGGCCACCGCCTGGGGGAACTGTCCCTGCATCAGGATCCAGCCGTTGAGCGCGCCGAAGCAGGAAATCATGGCGGCGGCGGCGATGAGATAACCGGCCCAGCTGCCCCACAGCAGTTTGGCGGCGTCGGCGAAGGGCGCATTGGAATGGGCCAGCGCGGCGCTTGGGATAATACCCATCACCACCGTGGTGCAGACGATGTAGAAGCACGCGGCGATGAGGGTGCCGAGCAGGGTGGCGCGCGGGATGGTTTTCTCCGGATTCTTCACGTGGGCGGCGGGTATGGTGGCGCATTCGAGACCCAGGAATGCCCACATGGTGTACGCGGCCGCGGTGTTGACGGCGGAGAACGGCGACATAGTGGGGTGCGCGGAATCGAGGATCTTCGGGTCGAAATGGAAGATGCCGAATGCCGCCAGCGCCAGCAGTGGCGTGAGCTTGAGGATCACGGTGACGAGCTGCATATTGCCCGCCGCACGCACCCCCCAGATGTTGAGAGCGGTGAGCAGCCACACGGCGGCCAGCGCCGCGAACGCGCCGTACAGGGGGGTCGCCGCCAGCGCCGGGAAGAACGTCGCCAGGTAGCTGGCGAAGGCCACGGCGATGGCGGCGTTGGTGCCGAGGATGCTGAGCCAGTAAATCCAGGCGATGAGAAAGCCGGTGAAATCGCCGAAGGCTTCCCGTGGATAGGCATAGGGACCGCCGGCCTTGGGCAGGCGGCCCGACAGGCTGCTGAACACCCAGGCCAGCAACAACGCGCCGCAGGTGCTGAAGCCCCAGCCCCACAGACTGTAGGTGCCGTAGATGGCCAGCGAGGCGGGCAGCAGGAACACCCCGGACCCCACCATGTTACCGAGTACAATCGAGGTGGTGGTGGCCAGGCCGAGGCTGCGATGATTTTGCATTGGCATGCATCCGAGTGTGGTATGAGCCGGCGGGATTGTAGCGGAATGTCTCTGTCCGCTGGAGCAGGACGCCGGTGATCCGCCGTCGCGGACCGGAACACGCCATGACCCGTGACGCTCCACCGCACGGCGATCTGCAGCAACTGGCTGCTGCAGTGCGGGAGGCCTGTCTCACGGCGGCACGCGCAGGATATGAGCGGGCCGCCATGGCCGGTCTGTGTCACGAAGGCGCCATGGAAGTCTCGCTGGACGCTATCCGCGCCCTGGATCTCGACGCGTTGCTGACCGCGCACGCCGCTCATGGCAAAAAGCCCTGACCGGGCTGCTCCATTTTCGCTGCGAGCCGCTACAATCTCCACCCCGTCACTGTCCATGCTGCTGCGGAGGCCGCCAGGCACGATGAACACCAAGCCCGTCGCTGATTTCATCAAGCACCATTACCGGCATTTCAACGCCGCCGCGCTCATCGATGCCGCCGAAGGCTACCAGCGGCTGCTCAAGTCCGGCGGCCGGATGATGGTGACGTTGGCGGGCGCCATGAGCACCGCCGAACTGGGGCTGTCGCTCGCGGAGATGATCCGCCGCGACAAGGTGCACATCATTACCTGCACCGGCGCGAATCTCGAGGAGGATATCTTCAACCTCGTGGCCCACGACCATTACGTGCGTGTGCCGAAATACCGCGAACTGTCGCCGCAGGAAGAACAGCAGCTGCTGTCGCGGCATCTGAACCGCGTCACCGACACCTGTATCCCGGAAGCCGAAGCCATCCGCCGCATCGAGAAGGCGATACTGGCGGAGTGGACCGCAGCAGACAGCAAGGGCGAGCGCTATTTCCCCCACGAATTCTTTTACCGCCTGATCCGCTCCGGCGTGCTCAAGCCCCATTACCAGATCGATCCGAAGGATTCCTGGATGGTGGCGGCCTGCGAGAAGAATCTGCCCATCATCGTGCCGGGCTGGGAGGATTCCACGCTCGGCAACATATTTGCCGCCCACTGCATCAAGGGCGATGTGAAGAACGTGCACACGGTACGCACCGGCATCGAATACATGCTGCTGCTGGCGGATTGGTACCGGAAGAGCGCGCGGCAGACGCCGGTGGGCTTCTTCCAGATCGGCGGCGGCATCGCCGGGGATTTCCCCATCTGCGTGGTGCCCATGCTGGAACAGGACATGGAGATCCATGACATCCCGTTGTGGGCCTACTTCTGCCAAATCTCCGATTCCACCACCAGTTACGGTTCCTATTCCGGCGCCGTGCCCAACGAGAAGATCACCTGGGGCAAGCTGGGCGCGGACACGCCCAGGTACATCATCGAATCGGATGCCACCATCGTGGCACCACTGATATTCGCCTATCTGCTGGCGGAGTGAACGCCGGCGGCGTCCCCGCCGCTTTCCCGCAGACGGGGTATGATGGCCGGCATCACGACGCCCGGACCTGACACGCGCCCGGCACTCGTCGGCCCGCATGGCGATTCCGCCACCGCCATGGATACCGTGGCGGAACCCGGCAAGCCCGGATTAAGGAGTAGTGGAATATGCGCCGCATACTGCTGCTGATCTTGTGTCTGCTGCCATTCGCGGCGCGCGCGGATGCGCTGCTGCTGCCCACGCCCTATGTGCAGGTCACCGGCCATGGCGCGCTCAATGTGACCCCGGACATGCTTCGCATCTCGCTCACGGTGGAACAGACCGACAAGAATCTCAGTGTCGCCAAGAACAGCGTCACCGATCGCGTCCAGAAGATTATCGCGCTGGCGAAACGGCTCGGCATCGCCGCCAGGGACATCGATGCCACGGTGATCTATATCGCCCCGCAATATGACTGGCAGAACAACACGCGCCGTTACCTCGGCCAGCATGTCAGCCGCAGCGTTCACCTGACACTGCACGATATCAACGCCTATTCGGACCTGGTGGACGGGCTGGTGAAGATCGGCGTCACCAGCATCGATTCGGTGCTGGCGGATCACAGTGATCTGGCGAAGCTGAAGACGCAGGCGCTCGCGTTGGCGGTACAGGATGCGCACGCCAAGGCGGCGGCGCTTGCGGCAAGCGCGGACGTCACTCTCGGCCCGGTATACAGCATCAGCGAGAATTCCGGTTTCAACCTGCCCCGTCCTCCGCTCATGGCGGACGCCAGGATGGCGGCGGTTCCCGGTGGCAACGCCTACAACCCCGGCAACATCGAGATCACCGCCGATGTGCAGATGGTGTATCTCATCAAACAGGTGCATTGATGCCCGGATGGCGTGCCACGTACAATATGACTATCAATCATGAGATGGGAGGATATGCCGTGAACAGACAGATCATGAAAATATCAGCCATGGCGGCGCTGCTGGTACTCGCCGGCTGCGCCAGCATGGGCGGCGGCAATTCAGGCGTCGATGTGCTCGCAAGCGGCCTGCATAGTGGCGTGAAGGACGAGCAGTATCACGATATCCACAACGCCGCCGATTTCAAGACCTGGTGGGACAAGGCTTATTCCGTATATTCCTCGGCTCCTCCCATGCCGAATGTTGATTTCACCAAGCAGATGGTCATAGCTGCCTTCATGGGAGAGAAGAGCCGTGGCGGCTACATTTTCCGTGTGATCAAGGCCACTGAGACCGATCAGGGCATTGATGCCGTGATATCCATCCAGATACCCGGTAGCGGCTGTAATGCCCCGCAAGCTACTGTTCAGCCATTCCAGTTCGTGGCGATCCCTGCCAGCACCAAGTCGGTAAACTGGGACGTCAAGCAGTCCTATCGCAACTGCTGATCAGATAACCGTCAGATCCAGCCTGGAGGCGGGTTGCCTGTGCAACCCGCCTTTTGCTTCGCGGGCGCCCGGGCCGGCGGAATACCATGTCCGAAAACCGCCAGTCTGGGCTGGCTGCCGGCGTATAGTCCGTGCTTATGGACGCATATCCCCTGCCATTTAATGCCGGCATCTGTGAGCGCGCGCGCCTGGCGCGCGACCCGCGCTTCGACGGGCGTTTCTTCATCGGCGTGGTCAGCACCGGCATTTACTGCCGCCCCGTCTGTCCCGCGCCCACGGCAAAGCGGCTCAACGTGCGTTATTTCCCCTCGGCGGCGGCGGCCGCCGAGGCCGGTTTCCGGCCGTGTCTGCGCTGCCGCCCGGAGGCGGCGCCGGGGACACCGGCATGGCTGGGCACCTCCGTCACGGTGCGCCGCGCCTTGCGCCTCATCCATGAAGGTGCGCTGGACGATGGCAGCGTTGAGCAGCTGGCCGGCCGTGTCGGCGTGGGACCCCGGCACCTGCACCGGCTGTTCATACGGCATGTGGGCGCATCGCCTGTCGCCGTGGCGCAGACGCGGCGCTTGCATTTCGCCAAGAAGCTCATCGACGAGACCGGCCTGCCGATGGCGCAGATCGCGCTGGCCTCGGGGTTTCAGAGCATTCGCCGTTTCAATGACGCATTCCGCCGGATATATGACCGCGCACCGCGCGAGCTGCGCCGTGAACCGCCGCCGGCGGAGCGCGCAGCCGGCGACGTTCAGGTGCTGCGTCTGGCTTACCGCCCGCCTTACGACTGGGCCGCACTGCGTGATTTCTTCGCGGCGCGCGCGTTGCCCGGTGTGGAGCGGGTCACGCAGGCTGCCTATGCGCGCACCGTGCGCGTGCAAGGCCGCAGCGGTTGGATCGAGGTACGGCCGGTGGCGGGAGCGGACGTGCTGGAATTCACCGTGCATGGCCTGGAACCGTCGGCGCTTTTCAGCGTCGCGATGCGTGTGCGTCAGATGTTCGATCTCGCCGCCGCGCCGACGGATGTACGGGCCGTGTTGCGGCACGACAGCCTGTTGGCTCCGCTGCTGCGCAGTCATCCGGGATTGCGCCTGCCCGGCGCCTGGGATGCGTTCGAACTCGCGGTGCGTGCGGTACTCGGTCAGCAGGTGAGCGTGGCCGCTGCGCGCACCTTCGCGGCACGGCTGGTGACGATGTACGGCACGCCAATCTCCGGCGGTGCGGACGGACTCACGCATCTCTTCCCTGAAGCCGCGGTTTTAGCGGCGGCCGACCTGGCTTCCCTGGGCCTGACGCGGGCGCGCGCCGCGACGCTCAATGCCATGGCCGCCGCGGTACGCGACACCCGGCTGTGTTTCGATGCGGCGGTTACGCCCCTCGAAGTGCGCGCGGCGCTGCAACGCATCCCCGGCATCGGTGCCTGGACCGCGGAGTACGTCGCCATGCGCGCACTCGGCGATCCGGATGCCTTCCCCGCGGAGGATCTGGTATTGCGTCGCGTGCTGGGCGGAGGGCGTCCGCTCACCGCCAAAGCGCTGCTCGATCGGGCCGAGAACTGGCGGCCGTGGCGTGCGTACGCGGTGCTGCATGTGTGGCGCGCGGCTGCAGACACGGCAGCGAAACGGCGAAAATCAGCGAAGAGGTGATGTATGTATTACTGCCATATGCATAGTCCGGTCGGGAAACTGCTGCTGGCGGGCGATGAGAATGGCTTACGGATACTGGATTTCCAGGACGGCCCGCATCCGCTGCGCCCCGGGAACGGCTGGCAGGAGGATAAGCAGCCGTTCGGCCAGGTGATGGCGCAGCTCGCGGCGTATTTCGCCGGCAGGCGGCGCGCATTCGATGTACCGCTGGCTCCCGCGGGCACGCCCTTCCAGCTGAAGGTCTGGCGCGCGCTGCAGACCATCCCTTACGGCGAGACCTGGTCCTACGGCGAGCTGGCGCGGCGCATCAGGAAACCCACCGCCTCGCGTGCCGTGGGCGCCGCCAATGGCGACAATCCCATCGCCATCATCGTGCCCTGCCACCGCGTGATCGGCGCCGACGGCAGCCTCACCGGCTATGGCGGCGGACTCAGGATCAAGCAGCAGTTGCTGGAGCTGGAGAGCGGCGAACGCTCACTCTTCTAGCGAGGCGAGATGGGCGCGCATCAGCTCCGCCACTTCGCGTTTCAGCGGATCATCGGTACCGGCCAGCGCGCGCACCACGCCTTGCTGGTCGGCGCGGGAACGGTTCTGGTTGAGTTTGAACTTGCCCTCCAACCGTTCGATCCGCATCTCGAACGCTACGATGTAGTCCAGTTGCCTGGCCACGTAGTCACCCGCCTGCGCCGTGCTCCAGGGCGGATCTATGTACGCTTCATGTTCCGTCACCAGCCGCTCCAGCATGGCGCGTACCGAGGCCTTGTCTTCCACGATGGCCGGCCGGCCGTGGA
Source organism: Gammaproteobacteria bacterium (assembly GCA_028871235.1). Taxonomy (GTDB): domain Bacteria; phylum Pseudomonadota; class Gammaproteobacteria; order Natronospirales; family REEB76; genus REEB76. Next base: position 3,584 of record JAGWNO010000028.1, on the reverse strand, counting down.
CATGCACGACCGCGTAATTCCAGGTGGGCACGGTGACCTTGTTCTCGTACCAGGAGGGCGAGATGTAGGCGTGGGGGCCGGTGAACACCACCAGCGTCTCGCGCTGTCCGTCGAACAGCCGCCAGTGAGGATTGGCGCGCGCCATGTGAGCCAGCAGCGTGCCATGGGTACCGCGTCCCGCATCCAGCATGCATGGCAAATGGCTGCCGGTGAGCTGCCCATCGTGCACCGTAAGCAACAGCGCGAATGGATAGCGCCGCATGAGCGCATGCAGCTGCGCCAGATCATCGGCTTTGAATGAATCGGGTGTGTACATGTCTGTAGCCCGCTTTCTTGATGGTGCGCATCACCGGCGGCCAACTGAGGGATGCGCGACGCGTTCCGGGTGCTGATTATCCCATTGTTGCGAGCGCCTTGGCCGGCATGACCGGGCACGTGCATACGCAGGGAGCTCCATGGAAGATCTTGAAAAACAAATGCTTGGGCAGCACCCGGCAGCCGACACTTGGATGCCGCTGAGAGCGAAGAATATATCAGCCACTTGATTAATATCTCCATAGGCAGGATAAAGTAATCCGGCCCGAGGGGATGTACCAACGGTTCCCGCATGCCAACGCAAATCTCCTTGGCTTGCGTTTACTATTGGGCCGCGTTCAGGCTGTCGCTGACAATATGATCTTGGCTTGAACGCCGGCTTCTGGCCGCGGATAAAAACATGCATGGCGTATTCCTCGATCTCGATACCGTGCGTCACCAGGGTGACGTGGAGCTGGCACCGCTGCACCGGGTGCTCACGGACTTGCGCGCCTTCGGCAGCACGCCGGCGGAACAGGTGGCGGCGCGCATCGGCGACGCCGAAGTGGTGCTGGCGAACAAGGTGAAGCTCACGGGCGTACTGCTGGCGCACACCGCGAGCTTGCGGCTGGTGTGCCTGGCCGCTACCGGTACCGACAACGTGGATCTGGAGGCGGCCCGTGGCCGCGGCATTGCGGTGTGCAATGTGCCGACGTATTCCACGCTGTCGGTGGCCCAGCACGCGTTCGCGCTTATGCTTGCGCTCAATCAGCACCTGCAGGAATACGCAGCGCTGCTGCGCCAGGGCGCCTGGCGGCAGGCGCCGCAGTTCACCATGCTGGATTACCCCCTCAGGGAATTGGCCGGCAGGAAATTCGGCATTCTGGGCTACGGCGATATCGGGCGTGCCGTGGCGCAGATCGCCGGGGCTTTCGGCATGCGCGTGCTCATCGCCGCGCGCGATGCCCACGACTCCCGTCCCGGCCGTGTGCCGCTCGCCGCACTGCTGCCGCAGGTGGACGTCCTCAGCCTGCACCTGCCGCTGACTGCGGAGACGCGCAGCGTGATCGGGGCCCGGGAGCTGGCGCTCATGAAATATGACGCGCTGTTGATCAACACCGCCCGCGGCGGCCTGGTGGATGAGCGAGCGCTGGCTGAGGCGCTGCGCAAAGGCCGGCTCGGCGGCGCAGGGGTGGACGTGCTCAGCGAGGAACCGCCGGTGAGCGGCAACCCGCTGCTTGCGCCGGACATCCCCAATCTCATTGTCACCCCGCATATCGCCTGGGCCTCGAAAGAAGCGCGCCAGCGCGTCATCGGCGAGGTGGCCGCCAATATCGCCGCCTTCAAGGCGGGTGAGAAACGCAACCGGGTGGTGTGAAGCGTACACAGGCGAATGCGGATGGTGGGTTGTGCAAACTCATCTTCCATGTCTAGGTTTCCCGCAACGTCTCTACCGGCGGCACTTTCAGCACCCGCCGGGTCGCCAGGATCCCGCTCAGCATCACGATGAGCGTTCCCGCCACGATGCCGCCGACCCATACGCGCCAATCCGGGTGATACGGCAACGAGAACACGCGGCTGGCCAACACCCACGCCACCAGGGTGGCCGCCGCCGCGCCCAATAGTCCCGCCGCAAATCCCAAGGCCGCATATTCCGACGCGGCCGCCGAACTCACCAGCGCACGGGAGGCGCCCAGCGTGCGCAACACCGCCGCTTCGAAGCGGCGTTCGTCGCGAGTGGCCTGCACCGCGGCCAGCAGCACCACGATGCCGGCACCGAGGGTGAACAGGAACACGTATTCCACCGCCAGCGAAGCCTGATCCATCAGATGCCGCACCTGCTGCATGATGGCGTCTACGTCGAAGATGGTGAGCGATGGCAGTTGCCGCACCAGGTCCGCGAGGATGGGTGTCTGGTCCAGCGGCAGGTAGGTGCTGGTGATCCAGGTGGAGGGGATACCCGCCAGCGCGCCCGGCGAGAGCTCGATGAAGAAGTTGGGCTGGAAGGAATCCCAGCGCACTTTGCGGAAGCTGGCGACCTTGGCGGTGACGGTAGCGCCGGCCACATCGAACCTCAGGGTGTCGCCGAGTCGCAAACCGAGATCCCGGGCGTAACCCTCCTCGATGGAGGCCAGCGGCTGCCGTGCTGCAGCGACGTCCCACCAGTGACCGGCGGTGACGGTGTTGGCAGCCGGCAGGCTCGCGGACCAGCTGAGGTTCGCTTCCCGGTCGCGCATGCGCCGGGCGCGTGCGCCTTGCACATGGATGTCTTTCACGGCGACGCCGTTGATGGCGGTGAGCCGGGCGCGCAGCATTGGATGGAGCACAGGCACAGGCAGGCCGTGGCTGCGGAAGAAACGCGTGACGGTGGCACGCTCCTGCGGCTGGATGTTGATGATGAACTGGTTGGGCGCATCTGCCGGCAGCGTGGTACGCCAGCTGGTCAGCAGGTCGCCGCGCACGATGGCCAGCAGCAGCAGCACCATGAGGCCGATGCCGAAGGCCACCATCTGTACGACGGCATCGCGGCGGTGGCGGTTCAGGTTGGCGAGGCCATAGCGCCAGCCCGCGCCCGCAGCGTGCCGCAGACCCTGCAGCGCGTACAGCATCAGCCTCCCGCCCCCAGCCAGCAGCAGCACCGTAAGGGCGAGGCCGCCGAGCACGTAGAGGGAGAGCGTGAGCGTCTTCACCTGCCACAGGGTGAGCGCGAAACTCGCTACCATGGCAGCGCCATAGATCACCAGGCCGCGGACCGGCGGCGGGGCCAGATCGCGGCGCAACACGCGCGCCGGCGGCGTATCGCCGAGACGCATCAGCGGCGGCAGGGCAAAAGCCAGCAGCAGTATCAGCCCGATGCCGATGGCGGAAATCGCGGGCGTGAGCGGCGGCGCGGGCAATTGCGACGGCAGCAATTCCTTCAGCACTGACACCAGCCCGAATTGCGCCAGCCAGCCGATGCTGACGCCGGCGATGCCGGCCGCGAGACCGAGCCACAGCAATTCCAACAGCAGCACCGTTTGCACGCGGCGGCGGGTGAGGCCGATACATTTGAGCACCGCGGCCGTGTCCGTGCAGCGGGTCGCATAGCGGCGTGCCGCCAGCACCACCGCCACTGCCGAGATGAGCACGCTCACCAGCGCGGCGAGCGCCAGGAAACGCTGGGCGCGGTCGATGGCGCTCACCATTTCCGGCCGGCCGTCGCGCGCATCCCGCAGGCGCAGGCCCACGGGCAGGTTGTGGTGCCAGGATTTCTCAAGTTTTGCAATGATATCGGGTGGACCGGCCGCCAG
>JAGWNO010000027.1 GCA_028871235.1 Gammaproteobacteria bacterium | reverse complement strand
TTCGATAACGGCGAGCTGGATGATCTCATCATCGCGCGCTCCGACGGCACACCCACCTACAATTTCACGGTAGTGGTCGACGATATGGACATGCAGATCACCCATGTAATCCGCGGGGATGACCACCTCAACAATACGCCGCGGCAGATGAATATCTTCAATGCCCTGGGCGTGAAACCGCCGCAATACGCGCACCTGCCCATGATCCTCGGGCCCGACGGCGCGAAACTTTCCAAGCGCCACGGTGCAGTGAGTGTGATGCAGTACCGCGAGAACGGCTATCTTCCGGATGCAGTCATCAATTATCTGGTGCGCCTCGGCTGGTCCCATGGCGATCAGGAGATCTTCAGCCGCGAACAGATGGTAGCGCTGTTTGATATAAAGGATGTCAATAAATCAGCATCCGCCATCAATCCTGACAAGCTCCTGTGGCTCAACCAGCATTACATCAAGACCGGCGATGTACAGACCCTGGCGGCGGAGCTGCAATGGCATCTTGGCAGGTTGGCGGTGTCCACCGGCCAGGGCCCCGCGCTGGAAGCCACGGTGCTGGCAATGCGGGAGCGCGCCAGGACCATGAAGGAGATGGCGGAGGGCAGCCGCTTCTTCTTTGAGGAGTTTGCCGATTACGATACGCAGGCCGCCGCAAAGAATCTCACACCGGAGGCATTATCTGGTCTGCAGGCGATGCACACGCAGCTCGCCGCTCTGGTGACATGGTCAAGGCCCTCAATCCATACGACGCTTGAGACGGTTGCGGCCGGACTCGGTGTGAAACTCGGCAAGATCGCCCAGCCTGTGCGCGTCGCCGTCTCCGGTGGTGCGGTGTCGCCGCCCATTGATGTCACCCTGGAACTGCTGGGTCGTGAGCGCAGCTTGAACCGCCTCGACCGGGCTATCGGTAAAATCCTGGGCGAAAATCCCTGATTTTGCGGTTATTTGGTTGACAGGCTCCGCCTGCAAGCTGGAAAATACGCGCCCCGTGTGGGGCTATAGCTCAGCTGGGAGAGCGCTTGCATGGCATGCAAGAGGTCGCCGGTTCGATCCCGGCTAGCTCCACCAGAGTTTCTTGTGAGTGGCGACCGACAGCTGTCCATGGGAGGCAGGCCACATCTACCTTGATACGGCGCTCGCAGCGGCGTAGCAGTGCTTCGCCGGATCCGCCACACGGCGGACAGCTCTACCAAGGTTGCTCATTTAGAGGGCGGTCATGGACGCCCTTTTATTGTTTCTGCAGGCCTGTCCCCATCGTCTAGAGGCCTAGGACATCGCCCTTTCACGGCGGTAACGGGGGTTCGAATCCCCCTGGGGACGCCAGTTTGCTGCTACCAAGCCTGTGCAGTTCAGGGTAACTTTTCCTGCTATCGTCCCCCAAAATATCCAGCTGGCATATGGACTTGGGGGCACTCTGACCCGTCGCCGCGCAGCCTTGAATGGGATGACTTTGCGGTATAATGCGCGCCCTGATTTGCGGGCTTGGCAGACTGGTAGCCCACAAACGCTTGACAGACCACCGGCTGGTGCTCGATACGAGACCGGCCGGTTGTGTTTTTGGAGTCCCTGAGCGGGGAGACACGGGTGCACAGCACAGGACCGAATACCGTCATACGCAACGACCAGACGCGGGCCGGCAACGGCGATACCACGCCCGCAGGCGGTAAACGCCTCATGGCGCTCAGCTTGGGGGCGCTGGGTATCGTGTTCGGCGACATCGGCACGAGCCCGCTGTATGCCATCAGCAGTCCTTTCTCCGGTGGATACGGCCTGAGCCCGACCCCGGAAAACGTGCTGGGCGTGATTTCGCTGGTATTCTGGTCCCTGATAATAATCGTCTGCATCAAATATCAGCTGTTCGTACTGCGTGCCGACAACAAGGGCGAAGGCGGCATACTGGCCCTGCTGGCGCTGCTGGATCCCTGGAGGGGGCGGCGCAACAAGCGCACGCGAGTCCTGATTGCCTTGGGGATCTTCGGAGCGGCGTTGCTATATGGCGACGGCATGATCACACCGGCGATTTCCGTGTTGAGCGCCGTCGAGGGCCTGCAGGTGGCTACCCCCACCTTACCGCGTTCTGTGATCCTCACCATCACCGTGATCGTACTGGTGGCGCTGTTCGTGTTTCAGAAGAGCGGTACGAAACGCGTCGGTTTTGTATTTGGCCCGATTATGCTGCTGTGGTTCGCGGTGATTTCCCTGCTGGGGCTCATCGCCATCATCCGCTATCCGGGGGTATTGGTCGCCGTCAATCCGTCATATGCGCTGTATTTCATATTCCACCATGGTTTGGCCGATATCGTGGTGTTGGGCGCGGTATTTCTGTGCGTTACCGGCGCCGAGGCCCTGTATGCGGATATCGGTCATTTCGGTCAATTGCCTATACGCCTGTCATGGTTTTTCTATGTGATGCCGGCGCTGATGCTCAATTACTTTGGACAGGGCGCCGCAATTCTCGCGAATCCGGATCAGCCGGTCCGGCTGCTTTTCTACAGCCTGGTGCCGAACTCCGGTTGGTTCCTTTATCCACTGGTGATTCTTGCCACGATCGCCACCGTGATTGCCTCGCAGGCGGTGATTTCCGGCGCCTTTTCCCTGATGAGCCAGGCTATCCAATTCGGCCAGAGCCCGCGGCTGACCATCATCCGCACCTCGCCGGACAAGGAAGGGCAGATATACATCCCTTCCCTGAACTGGATCCTGATGCTCGCCACCATCGCCATCGTGCTGGGCTTCAAGACCTCCGATAGCCTGGCGGCCGCCTATGGTGTCGCGGTGAGCTCCACCATGCTGATTACCACCATGCTGCTGTTCCTCGCCATGCGGGACCGGTGGCACTGGAATGTCGCAATCGTCACGCCGATCATCGGATTTTTCTTCATCGTGGATTTCATGTTTTTTATAGCCAACATCTTCAAGATTTGGGATGGCGGCTGGTTACCGTTGCTGGTGGGCCTGATAGGCTTCACCATCATGTCTACCTGGAGTACCGGCCGCTATAACCTCATCGACAGGCTGCGCGCCAGCACCGAACCGCTGGAGATATTCCTTGACCGTATCCGCATCATACAGCCGGTGCGCGTGCACGGCACCGCTATCTTCATGACCGCACCCAATCTTGGCACGCCGCCCATGCTGCAGCATCATCTGGAGCACAACCAGGTGCTGCACGAGCAGGTGGTGCTGCTCACGGTGCTCACCGACGACGTGCCATTCGTGCATCCCACGCACCGCCTTGAGGTGGAGAAACTCAACCAGGGGTTCTACCGCGTGCTGGCGCATTACGGCTTCATGCAGATCCCGAACGTGCCGCAGGCGCTGCGGCGTGCCAAGGATTATGGTCTGGTCATTGATCCCGAGAGCACCACCTATTACATCGGCCGCGAGACGCTGGTACCCACCAAGCAGGTGCCGGCGATGATGGCGTGGCGTGAAAAGCTGTTCGTGTTCATGTCGCGCAATGCCATCCGTGCCACGGATTTTTATCAGATCCCGCCGGACCGGACCGTGGAGCTGGGGCTGCGCCTGAGGCTGGCGGAGATCGGCCGCGCCGCGCGCATGCCGCCACCCCCCCCGCCGCCTCCCGCTTCCAGGCTCTGAGGACCGGATGCTCGCCAAGCTGCTCGCGCTGCTCGCCGGCTGCATCATCGCCGTCATTTCCACCCTCGGTTATGGCGGCATCGTGCTGCTCATGGCCATAGAGAGCGCCTGCATTCCGCTGCCTTCAGAAATCATCATGCCGTTCTCGGGCTATCTGGTGTTCCGCGGCGAACTCACGCTATGGCTGGTGGCGGTGGCCGGGGCCGTGGGCTGCGTGCTGGGCTCACTGCTGGCGTACTGGGCGGGTGCCCGGGGCGGCCGGCCGCTGGCGGAGAGATACGGCCGCTATATATTAGTGTCCCATCATGATCTGGAACTGGCGGACCGCTGGTTCGGCCGCCACGGGGACATCATCATTCTCATAGGCCGGCTGCTGCCGGTGGTGCGCACCTTCATCGCCTTTCCGGCGGGGGTGGCGCGCATGCGTCTCGGCAAGTTCGTCCTGTACACGTTCCTGGGTTCGTTCATCTGGTGCTGGGCGCTGGCCTGGATAGGTCTGCGGCTGGGGGAGCATTGGGATACGCTGGGTGCCTGGTTCCACCGCTTCGACAACGTCGTCGTGGCACTCATCCTGTTGGGCGCCGGCTGGTACCTGTGGCGACACCTGCGCCAGGGGCCGCCGCCGGGTTGACAGACAGGCATGCGGGTCTATAATTCTTGCCAAGCGCCGATTTGATTCTCAGCTTGCGGGCGCTATATAAATACGGCTAAAGCGGGGTCACAAATGACCTGCTTGGCGAAAGCTGAGCGGGTTTTTTTGTGCCCGCAATAACGCGGGGGAACGGAAGTGCAAACGTGACCGGAATGCAGTCGTGAATCAACTGTCCACGCCGTGGGATCGCCAGGCGTTTCCGGCACTGCCGGCGGTGTCTTTCGAATTCTTTCCGCCCGCTACACCGGAGCTGCATCAGAAACTGTGGCAGGCGCTGGAACGTCTTGCGCCTTTGGCGCCGCGCTTTGCCTCCGTAACCTATGGCGCAGGCGGTTCCACCCGCGAGCGTACTCATGAGACCGTGGTCGCCATTCAAGAGCGGCTGGGCCTGCGTCCGGCGGCGCATCTGACCTGCGTGGGCGCCACCCAGAGCGAAATTGAATCCGTTGCCAAGCGTTATTGGCAGGCGGGCATCCGACACATCGTGGCGCTGCGCGGCGATCCGCCGGAAGGCAAGGGCAAGTTTGTACCGCATCCGCAGGGCTATCGCTGCGCGGCGGAGCTGGTCGCTGGCCTGAAAAAAGTCGCGGATTTCGAGATCAGCGTCGCTGCCCATCCCGAAACCCATCCCGACGCGCTCTCGCCCGCGGCGGACCTGGAAAATCTGAAACGCAAGCAGGATGCCGGCGCGGCCCGCGGCATCACCCAGTTTTTCTTCGACGTGGAGCTGTATCTGCGCTTCCGTGACAAAGCCGTCAAGGCCGGCGTCAGCATGCCGCTGGTGCCCGGCATACTGCCGGTGACGAATTTCCGGCAAGTGCAGAAATTTGCTTCCCGCTGCGGCGCCAGCGTGCCCGCGTCGTTGGCACGGCATTTCGAAGGGCTCGATGACGATCCCGAGACCCGCAAGCTGGTGGCGGCGCACGTGGCCGGCGAACAATGCCGCCGTCTGCAAGCTGAAGGCGTGCATGAGTTTCATTTCTACACGCTGAACCGTGCGGAACTCACCCGCGCCATCTGTCATCTGTTGGGAATTCGCGCCAGAGATACGCAGTCCCTGGCCGAGGACTCCGTGGACCGTGCTGCTGTCCGAGGCTGAAATCGAAATGTCCACCCAGATCCTGCTGGAAGAATTACTGGATAAGCGCATCCTGCTGCTGGATGGCGCCATGGGCACCATGATCCAGGCATACAAGTTGTCGGAACAGGAATTCCGCGGCGAGCGATTCAAAAACCACCCGCGCGATTTGAAAGGCAACAACGACCTGCTGGTGCTGACCCGCCCGCATGTAATCGAGGAAATCCATCAGGCCTACCTGGACGCCGGCGCCGACATCATCGAGACCAATACCTTCAATTCCACTGCCATCTCGCAGGCGGATTACGGCACCGAGGCGTGGGTGTACGAGCTGAACCGCGAGGCCGCGCGGCTGGCACGCCGGCTGACGGAAAAAATGACGCGCGCCACGCCGGAAAAGCCGCGTTTTGTGGCCGGTATTCTCGGACCCACCAGCCGCACCGCATCCATCTCCCCGGACGCGAATGATCCGGGCTTTCGTAACGTGAGTTTTGACGCACTGCGCGTCGGCTACGCGGAAGCGGTGCGTGGGCTGCTGGACGGGGGCGCCGATCTGCTGATGGTGGAGACCGTGTTCGACACCCTCAACTGCAAGGCGGCGCTGTTCGCCATCGAGGAGCAGTTCGAGAAGACCGGCATGCGCGTGCCGGTGATGATCTCCGCCACCATCACCGATCTCAGCGGCCGTACGCTCTCCGGCCAGACGCCGGAAGCCTTCTGGAACTCGGTGCGGCACGTGCAGCCCTTCAGCATCGGCCTCAACTGCGCCCTGGGCGCCGAGCAGCTGCGGCCCTATGTGGAGGAGCTCTCGGGTTTGGCTGACTGCTATGTGAGCGCGCACCCCAACGCCGGCCTGCCCAACGCCTTCGGCGGCTACGACGAGAGTCCCGCGCACATGGCCGGTCTCATCGATGAGTGGGCAGGCAGTGGCTTCATCAACATCGTGGGCGGCTGCTGCGGCACCACACCGGCGCACATCAGAGCGCTCGCCGCGGTGCTGGCGAAGCATCCGCCGCGGCGGGTGCCGGTGATCGAACCCAAGTGCCGGTTGAGCGGCCTCGAAGCCCTCAACATCGGTCCCGGGAGTCTGTTCGTGAACGTGGGTGAGCGCACCAACGTCACCGGTTCGGCCAAGTTCAAGCAGTTGGTCCTCGATGGTGATTATGAGGCGGCGCTGGGCGTGGCCCGCGAGCAGGTGCAGAACGGCGCGCAGATCATCGACGTGAACATGGACGAGGGCATGCTGGACGGCCAGGCCGCGATGGTGCGTTTCCTGAGCCTGGTGGCCTCCGAACCGGATATCTGCCGGGTGCCGGTAATGATCGATTCCTCCCGCTGGGAGATCATCGAAGCGGGATTGAAATGCCTGCAGGGCAAGTGCGTCATCAATTCCATCAGCCTCAAGGAAGGGCAGGAGAAGTTCCTGCAACAGGCACGACTGGCGCGCCGCTACGGCGCCGCCGTGGTGGTCATGGCCTTCGATGAGGAAGGCCAGGCGGATACGCTGGAACGGCGCATTGCCGTGTGCCGGCGTGCCTACGGATTGCTCACGGAAACCGCCGCTTTCCCTGCCGAGGACATCATTTTTGATCCCAATATCTTTGCCGTGGGCACCGGTATCGAGGCCCACGGCAATTACGCCGTGGATTACGTCCAGGCGGTGCAGGAGATCAAGCGACAGTTGCCGCAGGTGCTGATCAGCGGCGGCGTCAGCAACGTGTCTTTCTCCTTCCGCGGTAATAGTAAGCTGCGCGAAGCCATGCACGCGGCCTTCCTGTATCGCGCCATCAAGGCCGGCATGGACATGGGCATCGTCAACGCCGGCCAACTGGCGGTATACGAGGACATCCCCAAGGACCTGCTGGAGCAGGTGGAAGATGTGCTGTTCAACCGCCGGCCGGATGCCGCCGAGCGACTGGTGAAATTCGCCGGGACCCTGGAGCAGGGCGGCAGCCGGCGTGAGGCAGACCTCAGTTGGCGCGCGGCACCGGTGCGGAAGCGTCTGGCGCATGCCCTGGTGCAGGGCATCACCGACTATATAGAAGAGGATACGGAAATCGCGCGCCTGGAAGCCAAGCGGCCGCTGGACGTCATTGAAGGCCCGCTCATGGACGGCATGAACGTGGTGGGCGATCTGTTCGGTGCCGGCAAGATGTTCCTGCCACAGGTGGTGAAGTCCGCGCGCGTCATGAAGAAAGCCGTGGCTTACCTGATTCCATATATAGAGGCACAGAAGGATTCCAAGAGCCGTGCCAAGGGCAAGATACTGATGGCCACGGTGAAAGGCGACGTACACGACATCGGCAAGAATATCGTGGGCGTGGTCCTGCAGTGCAACAACTATGAAGTCATCGATCTTGGCGTGATGGTGCCGGCGCAGAAGATCCTCGACACTGCCAGGGCGGAGCAGGTGGACATCATCGGCCTGTCGGGCCTGATCACGCCGTCCCTGGATGAGATGGCCCATGTGGCAAAAGAAATGCAGCGGGAAGGTTTCACTGTGCCGCTGCTCATCGGCGGCGCTACCACCTCGCGCGTGCACACGGCGGTGAAGATCGCGCCCCATTATTCCGGGCCGGTGACCTACGTGAAGGATGCCTCGCGCGCGGTGAGCGTCGCCACGAGTCTCCTGGGCGATGGCAAACGGGCTTTCGTGGATGCCACCAGGCAGGAGTATACCGAGGTGCGTGCCCAGCACGCGGGGCGCGAAGATCATACTCAATGGCTCACCCTGGAACAGGCGCGCGCCAACCCCACGTCCATCGAATGGCGCGGCTATATGCCGGCAAGACCGCGTGACCTGGGCGTGGAAGTGTTCAACCAGTATCCGCTGGAAGATATCCGGCAGTACATCGATTGGACACCGTTCTTCCATGTGTGGCAGCTGAAGGCGAGTTATCCCAGGATCCTGGAGGATGTGGACAAGGGCGAGGCGGCGCGCAAACTGTTCCAGGAAGCCAACCAGATGCTGGATCGCATCATCGCGGAGAAATGGCTGCGGGCCAGCGCTGTATATGGTCTGTTCCCGGCCAATGCGGTCAACGGCGACGACGTAGCCGTGTTCCGCGACGCTGACCGTGACGAGAGGCTCATGACCTTCCATTTCCTGCGCCAGCAGCAGCAGAAGCCCTCCGGCAAACCCAACCAGTGCCTGGTGGATTATGTGGCCCCGCGCGACACCGGGATCGAGGACTATTTCGGCGCCTTCGCGGTCACCACCGGTCTCGGCATCGAGGAACAGCTGCGGCGTTTCGAGGCGGATAACGACGACTACAGCGCCATCCTGCTCAAATCCCTGGCGGATCGTTTGGCGGAAGCCTTCGCGGAACTGCTGCATGCGCGCGTGCGCAGAGAATTCTGGGGCTACGCGGCGCATGAGGGTCTCGATAACGACGCCCTTATCGCCGAGCAATATGAGGGTATCCGCCCGGCGCCCGGTTACCCGGCCTGTCCGGAGCACACCGAGAAGGGCGGCATCTGGCGATTGCTCGATGCGGAACGGCGCGCCAGCATCAAGCTCACCGAGCATTACGCCATGTGGCCGGCGGCGGCGGTGAGCGGCTTCTATTTTTCTCATCCCCAATCCCGCTACTTCGCCGTGGGCAAGATCAACCGCGACCAGGCGGTGGACTACGCCCGTCGCAAGCGCATGGACCTGGCCACCGCCGAGCGCTGGCTGGCGCCGATCCTGGGCTATGCCCCCTGAGCAGGACCGGACCTGGACCTTACCGTTTATTCATTCGGCCGCCGTCAACCCGGGTCCCGGTAACCCGTTCCTGCCCCTAAGGCCGGATAACCCTGCCTGCACTGTTAACCTCTAGGGAGATGACCATGAACCGTAGCACCACACTCATCCTGAGCGCGCTGTTCGCCGTGGCGGCCACCTCGCTGGCATACGCCCAGCAGGCTCCGGCCCCGACGCCGGCACCGGCGGCGGCACCGCAGCGGCAGGAGACCCATCAAATCCGCAAGGACAACCGCGACATCCGCCACGACAAACGCGATGTGCGCCATGACCAGCGGCAGATCAACAAGGACGTGCGCCAGGGCAAGTTCCGCAAAGCGCAGGCCCAGGCCAGGGACATGCGCAAGGACAAGCGTGACATCCGCAAGGACAAGCACAACCGCCGTCATGAACGGCGCGAACGTCACGTCCAGGGCAAGGGTGGTCACGGCCGCGCTTGATCACCACTGACTGACAACGGACGGTCATGACCACCGGCATCGGACAGCGCCTGCAGCGGCAACTGCGGCGCTGTCTGGTGCCGGCGGCTTTATTGCTACTTGCCGGCAGTGCTCCAGCTTCCACCACTCGGCAGGCACTGCGCCACTATCTTCATGACAGCTTGACGCGCTGAGACCGGTTTTGGGATAGTGCGTCGACATCATTCCAAACATCAATATCCGCAGTTTAGAGGGGATATCATGCCGCGACTCTCCCGCAGGATGTGCGTATGGGCGCTGGCGCTGTTGCCGGCGGCGGTCATAGCTGTAAATGCCGTTGCCGCAGGCAATCCGGATGTATTGCGGGCCACGCTCAGCAACGGCCTGCGGGTGGTAATCGTCCGCAATACGCTGGCACCGGTGGTGACCACCCAAGTGAATTACCTGGTAGGTTCCAATGAAGCGCCTGCGGGTTTTCCAGGCACGGCACATGCGCTGGAGCACATGATGTTCCGCGGCAGCCCGGGGCTGTCCGCCGACCAGTTGATGGACATCAGCGCCGCCATGGGCGGCAACGCCAATGCCGATACCCAGCAGACCCTGACCCAGTATTACTTCACGGTGCCGGCGGAGGACCTGGAAGTGCCGCTGCACATCGAAGCCATCCGCATGCGCGGGCTGGATGTGAGCCAGGCGGACTGGGAGAAGGAGCGGGGCGCCATTGAACAGGAAGTGGCCAACGACCTTTCCAACCCCCAGTATGTGTTCTACACGCAGTTGCTGGCCGCCCTGTTCAAGGGCACGCCCTATGCCCACGATGCCCTGGGCACGCGGCCGTCCTTCGATAAGACCTCGGCAGCCATGCTCAAGGCGTTCTATGCCAGCTGGTACGCGCCCAATAACGCCATCCTGGTGATCGTCGGCGACGTGCGGCCGCGGGCGACCCTGGCGCTGGTGGGAAAACTTTTCTCTGGCATCCCCGCCAGGAAACTGCCGCCACGGCCCGGTGTCGAGCTGCAACCGGTGCCGGCGGAGACGCTCAATCTGTCCACGGATCTGCCCTACGGCCTGTCGCTGACGACCTTCCGTCTGCCGGGCTACCTCAGCCCGGATTACGCGGCGGGCGTGGTGCTGGCTGATGTGCTCAATAGCCAGCGTGGCAGCCTGTATGCGCTGGTGCCGGAAGGCAAGGCCCTGTATGCCGGTTTCCAGCGCAACACGCTCCCGGCTGCGGGGCTCGGTTATGCACTGGGCGTGTTCCCCAAGGGCGGCGATGCAGCGGCGCTCACCCGGGAGATACAGGAGGTGCTCGCCCGGGTGGTGAAGGCCGGTGTGCCGGCGGACCTGGTGGCCGCCGCCAAGCGCAGCGAGATCGCTGCCTTCGAGTTCGAGAAAAATTCAGTGCCGGGGCTCGCCAATGCCTGGTCCAGCGCACTGGCGCTGCAGGGGCGGCAATCGCCGGATGATCTGATTGCCGCACTCGACAAAGTCACGGTCGCCGACGTGGACCGGGTGGCGCGGCAATACCTGGACCGGGAACATGCCATCGTCGCCATCCTCACACCGCAGCAATCCGGTAAACCGGTAGCCGGCAAGGGTTTCGGTGGTGCCGAGTCGTTCGCCGCCGCACCCGGCAAGCCGGTGCAACTCCCGCATTGGGCGGCGCAAGCGCTGTCCCGGCTGCATCTGCCCCAATCAACGGTGCGGCCGGTGGTGAGCATGCTGGCCAACGGTATCCGCCTCATCGTGCAGCCCGAGGAAGTGAGCGGCACAGTGGCGGTATACGGCCGCATCAGGAACCAACCGGAGTTGCAGCAGCCGGCTGGCAAGGAGGGCGTGGCGGATGTGTTGGACCAGTTGTTCGGCTACGGCACCACCAGCCTCGACCGCATCGCGTTCCAGAAAGCGCTGGATGACATCGCCGCCAGCGAAACTGCCGGCACCCAATTCTCGGTGGAGGCACCGGCTGCGCACTTCGAGCGGGCGGTGCAACTGCTGGCCGATAACGAGCTGCATCCGGCACTGCCGGAACCGGCCTTCAAGGTGGTGCAGATGCAGACCGCCCGGTTCACGGCCGGCAACCTTGAGAGCCCCGATTACCTGTTCCGGCGCGCCATCATCAAGGCGCTGGTGCCGGCAAATGATCCGACCCTGCGGGAGGCGCTGCCCCAGAGTGTCATGGGCCTGCAACTCGAGGACGTGCAAACCTATTACCACCGGGCCTACCGGCCGGATCTCACCACCATCGTGGTGATCGGCCAGGTGACGCCGGCGGCGGCGCGTGCGGCCATCGTAAAATATTTCGGCGGCTGGCGGGCTGCGGGTCCCCCGCCCGCCACTGATCTCAACGCCATCCCCCTCAACACGCCCTCACGCTCGGTGGTGCCGGACCGGAGTCGTGTGCAGGATCAGGTGGTGCTTGCAGAGAACCTGGGGGTGAACCTGTTCAGCGCTGATCGCTACGCCCTGGAGCTTGGTAACGAGGTGCTGAGCGGTGGCCTGTTCGCCAACCGGCTGTACCAGGACCTGCGGGTGAAGACCGGGCTGGTCTATTACGTGCACTCGAGCCTCGACCTCATCCGCAACCGCGGCACTTTCCAGGTGGAATACGGCTGCGACCCGGATAAGGCGGCCCGGGCGCGGATGCTGGTGGTCCGCAATCTCAAGGCCATGCAGAACGCGCCGGTGACAGCGACTGAATTAAAGCGCGCCAAGGCCACGCTGCTGCGGCAGATTCCCCTGGATGAGTCCAGCACCGGGCGCATCGCCGAGCACCTGCTGTATGACTCCACCCACGGCCTGCCACTGGATGAGCCGCTGGTGGCTGCACGTCATTACCTGCGGCTGACTGCTCCGCAGGTCCAGGCCGCTTACCAGCATTGGATCCGGCCCGATGATCTGGTGGAGACGGTGAAGGGGCCGGATCCGGAATAAGAAAGTGCGGAGCGGGGAAGTGCGACATGCGGCGATAACACATGCCGGGTGCGGCGGTAAGACAAATATGTGCCCGAACCGTTGCTTGCGGGTCTTTCAAGAATCGGCGCCGAGCAGGTTTTTTTAGATGGACTTGCCGGTGATCACGGCGTGGAAATAATTCGCCGGAATCAGCGAAAACCCGTTGACACATGTGGAACGCGGGACTAGCATCCGCGCCGGTTTGATTACCGGAGGATGCCCAGTGGGCAGTCATAGTAGAAACTGTATGACAGGATCCCGCTTCGCGGGTACCGCCTCCCTCGCCTGATTCCTTCCTTTCCGCGTGGCTGTGTGGTGCCGGCAGGCATTACCAGGATATCCACGCGACCAATGTCCGGACCCCGCTTAAAACAGCAGTTGATCCCAGGCATGGCCGCTGATTATCGGCGTTGGTGTATTGCATAGCCGTACTCAGCTTTGGCGTGCGCTTCGAACCATGAATGGGTGCGACATGGGAATGAAGGTATTCGGCAGCTTATTGAAGATAGGCAAGTCTGGTCCTACTGCCTCCTCCAGCAGTGAGCGAGCGGGTGAGCGCGTGGCCGCGCGCCTTATCGAGGTGAGCCGCATGGGGGCGGATGGCGCCCTCGACGGGTTCCACACCAGCATCCAGGGACTGGTGACGGCCGAGGCGGAAAACCGCCTGAGCGAGCATGGACCCAACAGCATCGCCCGGGAAAAAAAGAAAAGCTTCCTGCGTCAGTTGCTGGAAAGACTCATTCTTCCCCTCAATGTGCTGCTCATCGTGCTGTCCATCACCTCGGTGGTCACGGGTGACATGGACGGGGCGACGATCATCGCCATGATGGTGGTGCTCTCGGTGGCCCTGTCCTGGATACAGGAAGCACGCTCCAACAAGGCCGCGGAGAAATTGCGCGCCATGGTGACCACTACCGCCACCGCATTGCGCCGGGAGGAAGTGGAAGACACCCAGCCGGCCGAAGCAGATGGCACCGGCGAACCGCGCGTGAGCTACCGGCCGGTGCGCAAGCAAGTGCCCATCGAGCAACTGGTGCCGGGTGACCTGGTGCAGCTTTCCGCCGGTGACATGATCCCTGCGGACGTACGCCTGCTGTCCGCCAAAGACCTGTTCATCAACCAGTCGGCGCTTACCGGCGAGTCCATGCCGGTGGAGAAATTCGCCGCCGCGGCGGTTGAAACCGGCAGCAATCCGCTGGAAATCAACAATTTGTGTTTCATGGGCACCAACGTGATAAGCGGCACCGCCATAGCGCTGGTGGCAATGACTGGCGGCAACACCTATTTCGGATCGCTGGCGAACACACTCGGCGGCGCACCCGTTCAGACAAGTTTCGACAAGGGCATCCATCGCTTCACCTGGCTGATGATCCGTTTCATGGCGGTGATGGTGCCGCTGGTGCTGTTCATCAACGGTTTTACCAAGGGCAACTGGTACGAAGCGTTCATGTTTGCCCTATCGGTGGCGGTGGGCCTGACGCCGGAGATGCTGCCGGTGATCCTGAGTGCCAATCTCGCCAAGGGCGCGTTGGTGATGTCGCGCCGAAAAGTCATCGTCAAGCGGCTGAGCTCCATCCAGAACTTCGGCGCCATGGACGTGCTGTGCACCGATAAGACCGGCACCCTCACTCAGGACAAGGTGTTCCTGGAGAAGCACGTGGACATCCACGGCAACGACAACGAGCAGGTGCTGGAACTGGCGTTCCTCAACAGTTATTACCAATCCGGTCTGCGTAACCTGCTCGACATCGCGGTACTGGAAAAGGTGGAGATGTACGCCGACCTGCATCCGGAGCGCAATTACCGCAAGGTGGATGAAATCCCCTTCGATTTCCAGCGCCGGCGCATGTCGGTGGTGGTGGAAGAGGAACACGAGCGCCATCTGCTGATCTGCAAGGGCGCGGTGGAAGAGATCTTCAGCATCTGCTCGGATGCCGAGGTGGAAGGCCACCGCAAGCCGCTGGTATCGGCGGACCTGATGCGCCTGCAGGATGTGACCCGGGCCTTCAACGAGGATGGCTTCCGGGTGATTGCTGTGGCCTACAAGGAAATCATCGAGCCCAAGCGCATCTACTCCAAGGATGATGAGCAGGGCATGGTGCTGATCGGCTACATTGCCTTCCTCGACCCGCCCAAGGAAAGCGCCGCCGAGGCCATCACCAAACTCCGCCAGCACGGCATCAAGGTCAAGGTGCTGACCGGCGACAACGACGCTGTCACCCGCAAGATATGTTCGGAAGTGGGTCTGGAAGTGGAGTACATAATCCTGGGTGTCGATGTCGAGAAGATGAACGATGAGGCCCTGGCCGACGTGGCGGAAGTCGTGGACGTGTTCGCCAAGCTGTCGCCGGAGCAGAAAGCACGCGTCATCCGCGCGCTGCACAGCAAGAACCACGTGGTGGGGTTCCTGGGGGATGGCATCAACGACGGTCCGGCGCTCAAGACCGCGGACGTGGGCATCTCGGTGGATACCGCCGTGGACATCGCCAAGGAATCCGCCGACATCATCCTGCTGGAAAAGAGCCTGATGGTGCTGGAGGAAGGCGTCATCGAGGGCCGCAAGGTGTTCGGCAACATCATCAAGTACATCAAGATGGGCGCCAGTTCCAATTTCGGCAACATGTTCAGCGTACTGGGCGCCAGCTTGTTCCTGCCGTTCCTGCCCATGGCGCCGATCCAGATTCTGGTCAACAACCTGCTGTACGATTTCTCGCAGATCGCCATCCCCACCGATAACGTAGATGTCGAATACCTGCAGAAGCCGCGCCAGTGGGACCTGCGCAATATCGGTTGGTACATGGTGGTGATCGGACCCCTGAGCTCGGTATTTGATTACATCACTTTCGGTGTGATGATTTACTTCTTCAACGGCTGGCACAATTCCACCCTGTTCCAGACCGGCTGGTTCGTGGAATCCATACTCACGCAGACGCTCATTGTGCACGTGATCCGCACCGCCAAGGTGCCGTTCATCCAGAGCCGGCCGAGCTGGGCGCTGCTCGGCACCACGACGC
>JAGWNO010000173.1 GCA_028871235.1 Gammaproteobacteria bacterium | reverse complement strand
GACATCGCCGTCTTCGTGGCGCGGGTTGTCATCGGTGACCACCACCCGATCCGCCAACCGCTCGGCGATAGCGCCCATTTGCGGGCGTTTACCGCGATCGCGTTCGCCGCCGCAGCCAAACACGCACCACAACTGGCCACGGCAATGCGCGCGCGCGGCGATCAGCGCCTGTTCCAGTGCATCCGGCGAATGGGCATAGTCCACCACCACCAGCGGCCTGTGGGGGCCGCCGCTGAAACATTCCATGCGACCCGGCACGGTGCGCGCACGGCCGACGGCATGCAGTGCCTCCGGGAACGGTACGTCCAGTGCCAGCAGTGCGCCGAGCACAGCCAGCAGGTTGTGGGCGTTGAAGCGGCCCAGCAGGCGTGAATCAACATGTCCGCGCCCCCAATCGCCGTCCACATCAAGCTCCAGGCCGCCGGAATGCAGCACGACGTCGGCTTCCAGGCTCTTGCCTGCCGCTGAGCGGACACCTGCCAAGCTGTAGCCGATGGCATCGACGCCGAACGGCAGCGTGCGCGCCAGTTCCAGACCGAATGCATCATCCAGGTTGATGGCCGCGTATTTCAGACCCGGCATGCTGAACAGACGCCGCTTGGCATCGCCATAGGCGGCCATGCTGCCGTGATAATCCAGATGATCGCGGGTGAGATTGGTGAACACACCGACCGTCACGTGCACGCCGGCCAGGCGTCCCTGATCCAATGCATGGCTGGAGGCTTCCATGCTCACATGGCGTATGCCTTGAGCATGGAAACGGGCCAGCCAGGATTGCACGTGCACCGCATCGGGCGTGGTGTGGGTCGGCGCCTCCAGTTTTCCATAGAGCCCGTAACCGAGGGTACCCAGCACGCCGCAGGGTTTGCCCAGCTCCAAGAGTGCCTGGGCCGCAATGAGGCTGCAGGAAGTCTTGCCATTGGTGCCGGTGAACGCCACCACCTGCTGCCGCGCTGACGGGTCACCGTAAAAACGCGCGGCCATCTGGCTGGCATGCTGGCCCAGGTCCCGCACCGCGAATGCCGGTATTGCTTTGAGCGTCGGCAGATATTCCAGCGCCCCTTCAGGATCGTAGGCCACGGCTACCGCACCGCGCGCACGAGCATCCTCGAGATGTTGCAAGCCGTGGTGATCATGACCGCGGCAGGCGAGGAACAGATAGCCGGGATGCACTGCGCGGCTGTCCATGGCGAGGCCCTGTAACAAGATATCCCGCTGCGCTGTGACCTGCGCCGCGTCGCGCAGCACGTCCGCCAAGCGCACGCCGGTGATGTGCTGTGCCCGCGCCATCATGATGCATGCCCCAGGTTCACCACGTAGGCGGTGGTGGTGAGACTGCCGAGATCATCCGGCGGGATATCCAGCAACCGCATGGCGCCGGTCATGACGCGTGCGAACACCGGCGCCGAGACCGTGCCACCGTAATACTGGCCGCGACTCGGCTCGCGGATCACTACCACCGCCACCAGCCGCGGATTGCTGGCAGGTGCCATGCCGCAGAACACGGAGATATAGTTTTCATCGGAGTAGCCGCCGTTCTCGGCGACGTGGGCGGTCCCGGTCTTGCCGGCGATGTGATAGCCGGCCACGTCGGCGAGCTTGCCGGTGCCTTCTTCGGATACCACGGTCTCGAGCATGCCGCGCAGCGTCGTGGTGACCCGTGCAGGTATCACCGGCGGACATACGGGTGTTGTGTCGAGGCGCAAGAAGGTGGGCGCACAACGGGCACCATCGTCGGCGAGGATATCGTAGGCGTCGGCCAGCTGCAGCGCAGTGACCGCCACACCATAGCCATAGGAGATGGTCGCCTGCCGCGCCTCACCCCAGCTGCGATACCCGGGCAATGCGCCCGGCACTTCGCCGGGGAAGCCGCTGCCGCTCACCTGCCCGAAACCGAAGGCCGCGAAAGTCTTCCACAGCAGTTCCGGCTCCAGCGACAGCGCGATCTTGCTGGCGCCCACGTTGCTGGACTTCTCGATGATAGTGGTGAGATTGATGGCGCCAAAATCATGATCGTCGTGGATGGTGTAGCCGGAGACCTTATAGAAACCCGGCGATGTGTTGATGATGGAGCTGGGCGTGTACTTGCCTGACAAGAGCGCCGCCACCATGGTGAAGGGTTTCATGCTGGAGCCGGGCTCAAACTGGTCGGTGACGGCACGGTTGCGGTACAGGCTGCCCTGATAATCACCGCGGTTATTGGGGTTGAAGGACGGCTGGTTAGCCATGGCCAGCACTTCGCCGGTCCTGGCGTCCATGACGATGATGGATCCGGATTTGGCGCCCTGCTCCAACACCGCCTGCTTGAGGGCGCGGTAGGCGAGGTACTGCACGCGCAGATCGATGCTGGTGGTGAGATCTTTGCCGGGCCGCGGCGCCCGCAGGCTTTCCACGTCCTGCACGGAGCGGCCGTAACGGTCCACAATGACGCGCTCGGCGCCGGCTATGCCCCTGAGCCAGTCGTTGTAGCCAAGTTCCAGGCCTTCCTGGCCCACATCATCGACATTGGTGAAGCCCAGTACATGGGCGGTCACTTCCCCCGCCGGATAGTAGCGGCGGTACTCGCGCTGGCTGTACACGCCGGGGATATCGAGCGCCATCACCTGCTGAGCGGCATAAGGATCCAGTCCGCGTCGCAGATACACGAATTGCTTGTCGCGGTTTTGGCGCAGCAGTGTCATGATGTCGCGACTGGATATGGCGAGCGCTCTGGCAAGTGCCGGTATGCGCCCGAGCGCATCGGAAATCTCCTGCGGGTTCATCCAGATGGAATCCACCG
>JAGWNO010000026.1 GCA_028871235.1 Gammaproteobacteria bacterium | reverse complement strand
GGCGGTGAGCTGCGCTTTGGCCATCGGCGGCGAAATTGATGTGGCGGTGTTCGCCGCGGATGCCTCCACCATCGCGACTGCCGCCGCGAAACTCAAAGGCGTGAAGCGCGTACTCAAAGTAGAGCGCGCCGAAAATGTCCCCCAGCTGGCCGCCGTGCTGGCGCCGCAAATCACAGCACTCGCCAAGGATTACAGCCACGTGCTCGCGCCCTCCACCACTTTCGGCAAGGACGTACTGCCACGGGCGGCGGCGTTATTGGGCGTGTAGCAGGTGAGCGACATCATGAAAGTGGTGGACGCACACACCTTCGAACGGCCCATGTATGCGGGCAACGCCATCGTCACCGTGAAAGCACCCGCCACGCCGTGCATCGTGGCAACGGTGCGCACCGCCTCCTGGCAGGAATGCGGCAGCGGTGGTGCTGGTGAAATCACCACCGTCAGCACCGATGCGACGATTCCGCAACACACGCGATTCGTGGAACTGAAAGCCGAGAAAAGCGACCGCCCCGATCTGCAATCCGCGCCGCGCGTTGTGTCCGGCGGCCGCGGCGTGGGCAGCAAGGAGAACTTCGCCGTCATCTACAAGCTCGCCGACAAGCTCGGCGCCGCCGTGGGCGCCTCGCGCGCCGCGGTGGACGCGGGCTTCGTGCCCAACGACCTGCAGGTGGGGCAGACCGGCAAGATCATCGCGCCGGACTTGTACGTGGCGGTGGGCATCTCCGGCGCCATCCAGCACCTCACCGGCATCAAGGACGCGCGCACCATCGTCGCCATCAACAAGGATGCGGATGCACCGATTTTCCAGGTCGCCGATATCGGACTGGTGGGGGATCTGTTTCAGATCCTGCCGGAATTGGAAAAGGAACTGGATAAGCTCGAATAAGTTGTGCGGCTACGCCGCTGTCTTTTAGAGCAGGGTTCCGCTCCTGCAGCGCAGGCTACTTTTCTTTGGCGCAAAGAAAAGTAACCAAAAGAAACATTCAAGAGCGTTTCTTATTGCATCTGCCAGTAACACTGGCTGCACGCCGCACATGTCTTCATTCCTGTGCAGGTTTTTTCAGCTGTAACACTTGAGTTGGCTCGCTGCAAAACGGGTCCCGCAGCTTCGCTATAGGGAAGCGCCTTCTCCGAAGACACGCTTTCCCTGGCTTCGCCCCGTCTCGAAACGATATGGGCCTGTTCCTCTCACTCGGTCCAGTGCTCAGCAGCGTCCAAGGGGAATTGGGAAGTAAGAAACGCGCAACACAAGTTGTCTTGTTCTCTTCGATACCCGTTGGAGCGTGCCGAAGCGCCGCCGCGAGCAAGGTCAGCCCGCAGGGGCGCGGACAGGACGTCCGCGCTCCCGCCGTCAGGCCACGGATGACCTGTCGGCGGGACTCAGAAGCGCAGCCAGGCGGGAGGGCAGTCGCGCAGCGATCACGCGACCGGGGCGATTTCCTTTGGGTACTTTCCTTGTTCGCACAAGGAAAGTACCTCGTCACGCGTGGGCGAAACCCCACTCTCAAAATAGCTGCGGCGCAGCCGCGCAAACTCAATTCCGGGCCAGCCGCTCTATCCAGCGGTACAGCACGAAAACCACCACTGCGAACGCAACGCCGCCGATGATGAGAGCAGGCGTGGCGAAGCTGTCGCCCACCACGCCGATGGGCCAGGGTTTGCCGGAAAAGGCCACAAGCGCCGCCACCACCACGCCCAGCACGCTCTCGCCCACGATCAGACCCGAAGCCAGGAGCACGCCGAGCTGCTTACTAGCCTCCGGCTTGGGGCCGCGGTCCGCGCGGCGGTCGTACCACCAGCCGACGACGGAGCCCACCACAATCATCAGCGTTGAGGCGGTGGGCAGGTAGATGCCAAGCCCGACGGCGAGCGGTGGCATGCGCACCGACTTGGTGGTGCGAGTGAGCACCCAATCCACCACGATGCAGGCGATGCCGATGCCGACACCGATGCCCATCAGCTTCCATTTTTCCACGTCGTTTTGGATCACGCCCTGGGCGAGCGCCGAGATCAGGCCCGCCTGTGGCGCGGGCAGCGCATGAGCAGGATTGACACCCGGCGCACCCAGAAAACCGTAGGCCTTGTTGACGAGATTCAGCACCGGTGGGATCACCACCGCGCCCGCGAGCACGCCGATCACGAGCGCCCACTGCTGCTTGGCCGGAGTGGCATCCACCAGTTGGCCGGTCTTCAGGTCCTGCAGGTTGTTGTTGGCGATGGCCGCCACGCAGAACACTATTGAAGTCACGAACAGCGCATAGGCGACCAGCGCCTTGCCGGCTTCCGGCGGCAGCGAAGACTTGACGGTCAGCACCAGGAAAAGCGCCATAATCGCGACCACCAGGATGCCGATGCCCGAGAGCGGGCTGTTGGAGGCGCCGATCAGCCCCGCCATGTAGCCGCACACTGTGGACACCAGAAAGCCGATGACCACCACGGTAATGATGCCACCGATGGTCAGGAGAAGGGCGTGTTCGCCCAGGCCCGCGCCCGTGGCGAAGCTCCACAGCAGCCAGCAGATAGGCAGGATGCAGACGAGCGAGACCAAGCCAACCTGATTCACCGGTATGTCGTGCTCGGTGCGCGGCAGCGCGTCGCCACGGCCGGCCTTGCGTGCCCGCGAGGAAGCGATGGCGCCCTTGAGACCGCCGATCACGGGTTTGATGAGCTTGAACAGCGTCCACACGGCGGACACACCAATGGCACCGGCGCCTACGAAGCGCACGTAATGGCTCCAGCCTGCCTGAGCCACGGCTGCGGCCGCGCCCGCAGCCGGGTGCAGCGTCGTGAAATGCGGCACGCCCCAGGCCCAGCCGATGAGTGCACCCACCAGCATGGAGGCGCCCACGGTGATACCCACCAGATGGCCGATGCCGAACAAAGCGTAGGAAAGCGCGAAGTCGAAACCGGTGGCCGCGCCCTCATTGCCGCCGCCAAAACGGAAATACCGCACCACGTCGCTGGCAAAAATGCGTGTCTGCACCACGATGAAGAACAGCGCAGAGGCGATGCTGCCGCCGATCACGGCCTTGAGGCCGGCACTGCCGGATTCAACGGACTCCGCGCCGCCTGCGCTGGTGCCGACCTTGATGACTTCCGCGCAGGCGGTGCCTTCGGGATAGGGCAAATCGGAATCGGTCACCAATGCACGGCGCAGCGGGATCGAATACATCACGCCGAGCACGCCGCCGGTGGCGCATACCGCTGCCGACAGCCAGAACGGGAAGCCGGTCCACCAGCCAATCATGACGAAACCCGGCAGCACGAAGATGACGGAGGACAGGGTGCCGGCCGCCGAGGCCACCGTCTGCACGATGTTGTTCTCCTGCGCGGTGGCGTTGCCCAGCCAGCGCAACAAACCCATGGAGATCACCACCGCCGGGATCGAGGTGGAGAACGTGAGTCCGGCCTTGAGACCGAAATAGACATTCGCTGCCGTGAACACCACCGTGAGGGCGATGCCTATGATCAAGCCGCGGATGGTGAATTCACTGAGCGACATGACGCTGGTGGGCGCTTGTAGTTTCACGCGGGTTCTCCCTATTGCCGGAACGCCGTGCTCCCGCCCGCCGGACGGGGCCCATGCCACCGGCGTTCACCACCGGGGTTGGCGTGCACGATAGCGTATCTGCCCGCGGGTGTCTCGTTCCAGGCGGCAAAACGGCGATGGACAGGTCTGTTGGGCGATCCGCTCAAAGAGCCTGCCGGAATCGGAAAAAAAGCCTGAGAAAATTTGAGCGAGACGGCACGCCCCGTTACGTTTTCAGATCTTGCGACTGCCGGGCACCTTCCGTGTTTTAACAATGCACTTGTCGCGGCGGCGGTGCCGGGTACAGGCCGGCGCCGTCTTCAGTCCGTGTTGGCATACAGCCGCAGCAGCGCTACCCAGGCATTGGGGACGGGCGCACCCGTGCCCAGCGGCTGGAGGATGTACTGGAGATCCGGCGCAAGCATCAGATGGTCGCCGAAGGCAAAGCCATAGTTGGCTTCCAGCGCCGTTTCCGCCTGCAGGCCAGTCGCAGTCGTTGTACGTACCCAGGCACGTGCCAGACCGAGGCTCAACCGATCATCGGGC
This sequence comes from Gammaproteobacteria bacterium, assembly GCA_028871235.1. Lineage (GTDB taxonomy): Bacteria > Pseudomonadota > Gammaproteobacteria > Natronospirales > REEB76 > REEB76. Next base: position 11,570 of record JAGWNO010000026.1, on the reverse strand, counting down.
CGGCCGCTGAAAGGCCCGTCCCAGGCATAGCCCGCTTCCAGATAATAAGGTGCCCTGCTCGCGGCGGCGGGACTGTAGCCCGCCTGCAGGAACAGCCGCCGCTGCGCGTCCGGCAACGGCGTCACCCAGGCGGCGTACGCCCCCCAATCGCTGGCGGGATTGCCGAAGCCGCCGCCCTGGGGCTGCGCATAGTGCCACATGCCCAGCATGTACACCGGCTCGGCCGGGGAGGAGGAGCGCGTCAGCTCGCCGATGAGCATGGCGCCGCGGCTCAAGGGCGCGCTGCGCCGGGCCGGCTGACCCTGGAACAGGCCGAGCCTCGCGTGCCAGTCTTTGCCAAGCAGGGCTCCCGCCGTCATGCCCCAACCCGGTTCGGGGTAGATGGAGGCCGGCGCATTCAGGCTCAGGGCGGGTTCCACGCCGAAGGAGGAGTTGTTGAGCTGCCCGCTGCCGGGCACTGCATCGAAGTGCTTGTTGAGATCGACGATGCCGAGGCGCAACCGCACCCGGCGATCGGCGAAATCCTGTGCATACCAGAATTCATAGACACGTGTCGCCGCGGGCGCGGCGATGTTGCTCGCCACCTGGATGTCACCGCTCAGGCGGCTGCTCGGCTGGGCACCGCGGATGTGCGTGATGTCCATGTACAACTCACCGTCGCGCCACAGACCGAGCTGCTCGCTGTTCAGGGCGAAACGCGCATCGAGGAGGTAGTTCCCCTCGCTGCCGCGCCGCAGCCCGCCGAGCAGGCCGGAAAACGCCTCTCCGGTGAACTTGACACCGAACTGCGCCTTGGGCGGTCGGGGGAAACGCGGTGAGGCCCGCGCCTCAAAGGCGGCGAACAGCAGCAGCGCGCCGGCGAGCATGCCGCTTGCCACCCGCACTCTCAGGGATTCTTTTCTTGTGATCACCCGTGTCACCGGCATGTTCTCATCGTCGGAAGGAGAACCTGAGTTCCGCGCCCGGCTGAGAATACACCGGCGGTCACGGTGCGGTGACAATCAATGCCGGATGCCCGTGCCAATTCTCAATTGGAAAATAGGCGTTCCCGGTGGCTGGATCCGCGGATACCGTGTGGGCATCATCACCCAGAAACCCCTCGCCGAGTTTGCGAAGATACCCGTCAGCAAGGCGAAAGACCGTGACCACGCCGCTTTCGCTCGCCACGTACAGCAGTCCGCGCGGCGCATCAAAGGCGAGCACGTCGGGTTCGCGGCCGACGCGGTACGTCGCCCGGACCGCAAGCGTGCGTAGATCGAATAACAGGAGCCTCGCGTTGTGGTCGCAGGCGATGAAAGCGAGCCGCGCCGGCGCATCGAGAAGCAGGCCGTGATTGTGGGCGCAGCTGTCCGGCAAATGCACCTGCTTCACGAGGCGGTCGGTTTGCGGATCCACGGCGAGCAGCTCGCCGTGGGTCTGCTCGTTGACCCAGAGCCGGCCGCTCACGGGATCATAGGCATTCATCCCGGCTGCGCCGCCGAGCGGGATCGCGGCGATGCGCTTGTCCGTGGCGGTATTGATCACCGTGAGCGTGCCGCCCGATTCATCGGACACGAACAGCCGTTTGACGGAAGGCACATAGCTCGAACCGTCGGGAAAATCCCCGGCGGGGATGCGGGCGAGAGTGGCCAGCGTGCGCGCGTCCACGACCGCGATCTCGCCGCTGCCGGTGACGCTCACGTACACGCGGCCGAGGGCCGGCACCGCGGTCACACCGGTTGCGCCCGGGAAACCGCTGAGATCGGCGCCGACCCGATCCTGCACGGTGTCGAACACGACCAGGTGCCCATCCCCCATGTGGGAGATGAACAGCCGGCCGAGCGGCGCATAGAGGCTCTGGTAATCGAAACGGCTGGCGTTTCCCGGCAGCGGTATCACGGAAACGATATGCAGCGGCAGCGGCGGGGCCGCGCGCGCGGCAATGCCCGCCAACAGCAATAAGAATCCCGGGATACGAGCCAATTTCATGGTGGTTGCTGCTGAGGCGCGATAGTCATACCAGCGGCGGCCAGCCGTGCTTCTCGTCCTGACAGCGGGCAAGACAGGCTATTTATCCGCGGGCGCGCCCGCCCGTGCCTGGGCATCGAGGGCGCCGCGAAACGCCTGTGCGAGCGATTTCACCGGACCCGTGCCCCAAAAGTGCGTGAAGTAGGCAACGGGCTCCTCACCGATCATATGGGTATGCAGAGCGACGATATGAATGCCACCCGCGCGCAGCGCCTGCAGCACAGGCTGTACCTCGTCAGCGCGCATCAGGAAGTCGCCGTCCATGGCAGCGAGCCGGTCGTCGCCGGTGAATGCCGCCCAAGTGGTGAGCCCCATACCGCCGCCCACCTCGACACCGTCCATGCGCACCGTACGCCCGATGGTGACCTTCACCACATGGCCAAAACGCCCGGCTGGATGGCCGACGATCCGCGCAACGAGTCCTGCGTTTATCGTCCCCACTACCGGGGTGGGGCCACCGAAGCCCTGTGCGGGCACGGGATGCGCCCGGCGAACGGCGCGGATGGCCCCCCATACGGCCCGTACGTCTTCGGCGAGCGTCACCGGATCGCCCCGGCCCATGATGTGCATGAAATATACCTTGGGCCGATCAAAGCTGAAATGATTGTGCAGCGCCGTGACAGCGAGGCCGTGGGAGAAGGCCGCATCCATGGCCGCGTCAATTTCATCTCCAAATACGACCGTATCACCCATCACCAGCGCGCCCCGCGGCGTGTTCTGGAACGCCGCCCAGGTGCCAAGTCCCGCGGCGGGCGGCAGCTGCATGCCGGACACCGTCACCGCGACATCGTTACGCACCCAGCCGATGTGCACCACGCCATCGGGGCCCGTGACGGCCTTGGTGCCAGCCGCGCGGCCGATGGCTGCGGCGTCAAGCGCCGGCGTGCCGCCGGCCGCGGGGACGACGGTCACACCGCAGACGGTCAGCACACCAATCAGCCACAGACCGATCAGCGTACGCCCGGAAAGCAAGGTTTTTTTTGCAAACAAGTCATGGGGCGTTTTCATGAAGGATCTCCTGATTTTCCGCGCCGCGGGCGCGCGCCGTGTGGTTGCTCCGCGGCGTAGGCCGCGTACAAATAATCCAGAGTGGGAATGACGGTCTTAAGAAGCTCATCGTCATTGCGCGTGTTGGCGCGCGCTCCGGCCATGATGGCGGCGAAGCCCGCCGCTTCCGGCACCGCGACCCCGCCCACGTCGAGGTAGTGCACCATGGCCCCGAGACGGACGAGTGCCGGATCGGCATCCAAGCCAAAGCTCGCCATCAGTACCTCGAAGGTGACACTGGCGCCCACGTGAGTGAACTGTGCGCCGTCAAAATCAAAACCGATGGCCTTCTTTGGGCAGCGGCGCACGTCCCGCAGCCATGTGAAGCGTGCACGCGAATCAATGAACCGGCGGATGAGCCAGGCGGAGGCGGCACGATCCACCCACAGATGGACGCGCGTGGCCCACAGGCGGCCGCGGTAGGCGGTGCGCGGGTGCCGCCCGATACGGCCGGCAGCGGCGTGCGGCTCGTCCGGGGCGAAATGCGCATTGAGGGCGGTCTCCGCGTCCTCGATGGCATGGGCCAGTTGCGCACGCGCCGCACCGGGGAAGAAGTCGATCACGGCGAGCGCCTCGAAGTCGCGCCGCAGCGCCGTGAGTCGCCGGCGCGCCTCGCTTTCGGAGCAGCGGGCCAAACTGGTTCTGAAGGCGCCGAATTCCTGCAACAGGGCTGCATAGCCCGCTTCCCGGTCAAACAACGGGACCAGCGCGCGTTCCAGTGGATCCTCATCGCCCGCCGTCGCAAAGGGAATGACATAGGCGCTGCCGCCGCTCGCGGTGATTTCCGTCGCCTGTTCACGCAGCGCCGCCGGGCCCGAGCTGGCGGGCAGCACGTACACGCCGTCACGCAGGGTCGCGGCCCCGCAGGCCTTGAGCCCGCGCCACAGCCGCATGCGGGCGGCGGGCTGCTGTCCGGGGAGGCTGGCCACCAGCATCAGCCAGGCGCTGGAAGAAATCATGTAATATAATCTACATTATAGTTATATTAAAGACAATATCTTACTGCCGTCCCCGGATATGCCAAACAGGCCCTGCGTCCCGGCTCCGTACACTGTCGCACTACGGCGGCTGGCCCTCTATTTCCTGAAACTGGGGGCCACCGGATTTGGCGGACCGGTGGCGCTTGCGCACCACATGCGGCGCGACCTCGTCGAGACGCGTGGCTGGCTGAGTGAGCAGGAATACGCGGACGGGCTGGCGATCGCCACCGCCTGCCCGGGACCGCTCGCTTACCAGCTCGGTGTGTACTGCGGTTACGTGCGCTACGGGGTGGGCGGCGCATTGACTGTGGCCGTAGCGTTTGCGTTGGCGCCTTTTCTATGCGTGAGCCTGATAGCCGCGTTGTATCAGCGTTTCACAGGGAACTGGGAAGTGCAGGCGCTTTTCTACGGCATCGCGCCGGTGGTGGTCGCCCTGATTCTCAAGGCCTGTTGGCAACTTGGCCGCAAGACCCTGGGGCTCAATCCGGCGACCTGGATCTTCGCGCTCATGGCCGGCGGCATCACGCTGCTGGTACGGCGCGAGCTTGTCACCCTGTTCATTCTGGCAGGTCTGGCGGGCTGCCTCGTATTCAGGTCGCGGGTGGCCGGACCATCGCCGGATGTGCCCGCTCCGCCGCCGGCCTCTGCCGGTGCCGGCCTGGTACTGGCGGGCGGCGCGTCCGCGGTGCCTGCCCTGAAACTCTTCACCTTCTTTTTCAAGACGGGGCTGCTGGTTTTCGGCAGTGGCCTGGTCATCGCCCCATTTCTCAAGGCGTACGTGGTGGATCAGTATCACTGGCTCAGCGACCGGCAGTTCCTTGACGCCCTGGCTGTCGGACTCATCACCCCGGGGCCCGTGGTCATCACCGCGACGTTTGTCGGTTACCTGCTGGACGGGCTGCGCGGCGCGGTCGCGGCCACGGCCGGTATCTTCGCGCCCGCGGTGCTCTTTACCATCGTCGCGGCACCATTGCTCCGGCGCTATCGCTCCAACCGCTATGTGCAGGGGTTCGTGCAGGGGATCGTCTGCGCGGTAATCGGCGCATTGGTGGCGACCAGCCTCCTGGTGGCGCGTGACGCGCTCCGCGACACGCTCGCCGTGGTATTGGCAGTGGCCAGCCTCGTCGCTGTTCTGAGATGGCCCCGCCTGCCGGAACCCGTCCTGGTTTTGGCCGGAGCGCTGGCCGGAGTAATCAGCCACTGGTTATGAAGGACGTAGTCAATACCGTGTCAGCGGGCATGAACTACAAATCTGGATAACCATAAATACCTCAGCACGGAGGCTATTCAACAGCCAGCGTGCAACCCTGGGCCGCAGTGCATGTATATCCCCACGGAAGGGGCCGAATCCCGCAACAAATTCCCGCAGCCGAAGATTGCCCGCTCGCGGCAGGCAACAGGAAACCAGACTGCAGTATTCCACCCGAACCTGAGATAATCGGGTCTTCGAGCGCCCCCCCGATGCGGAGCCCGCGCATGACGAAACCGCTGTGGACACCCAGCAGACAAATCATTGAACGCGCCAACATGACGCACTTCCTGGAGCACGTGCAGCACCAATGTGAGCCGGAGGTGAAAAGCTATGCGGACTTATACCGCTGGTCGGTGGAGCATCCGGAGCGCTTCTGGCCGCAGGTGTGGACCTTCTGCGGCATCAAGGCGTCGAGAACCTGGGACCGGGTGCTCACCGACGGCCACAGGATGCCGGGTGCCAAGTGGTTCACGGGTGCGCGCCTCAATTTCGCCGAGAACCTGCTGCGCTACCGTGATGAACGTGTGGCTTTGGTGTTTCGCTGCGAACACGACGGCCACCGCATAGTCCTCACCTATAAAGAGCTCCACCGCCAGGTGGCGGGACTCGCCGCTGCCTTGAAGAAATCCGGCGTGAGGACCGGTGACCGGGTGGCGGGCTTCATGCCCAATCGCCCGGAGACGGTCATCGCCATGCTGGCGACCGCCAGCATCGGCGCCATCTGGTCTTCCTGCTCGCCGGATTTCGGCAGCAACGGCGTGCTGGATCGCTTCGGCCAGATTGAGCCGAAAGTGTTGTTCACCTGCGACGGCTATATCTATGCCGGCAAGCATATCGATTCCCTGGAACGCATCGGCGGGGTACTGGAGAAGCTGCCATCCGTGAAGCGGGTCGTGGTCATCCCTTACCTCAACGCCAAGCCTGACATTTCCAAGCTGCCGCATGCCGTCCACTGGCACGATTACCTCGCGCACGCGGACGTGATCGAGTTCGTGCAACTGCCCTTCGACCACCCCGTCTACATCATGTACAGCTCCGGCACCACCGGCGTACCCAAGTGCATCGTCCACGGCGCCGGAGGCACGCTGCTCCAGCATCTCAAGGAATTGGTCCTGCACACGGATCTGAAACGCGAGGACGTGATCTTCTATTTCACCACCTGCGGCTGGATGATGTGGAACTGGCTGGTGTCGGGACTGGCGGTGGGCGCCACGGTGCTGCTCTATGACGGCTCGCCGTTCCATCCGACCCATGACATCCTGTGGCGCCTCGCCGACGAGGAAGGCATGGGCATCTTCGGCACCAGCGCCAAATACCTCTCGGCCGCGGAGAAATTCGGCGTGCAGCCGCGCCTGCATTACAAGCTCACCAAACTCAGGACCATCACCTCCACCGGTTCGCCGCTGCTGCCGGAAAACTCCGAGTACGTGTACCGCGACATCAAGCGGGACCTGTGCCTGTCGTCCATCTCCGGGGGCACCGACATCATCTCCTGCTTCGCGCTGGGCAATCCCACCCTGCCGGTCTATGCCGGCGAACTGCAATGCCGCGGCCTGGGCATGGCGGTGCAGGTTTTCGATGACGAGGGCAAGCCTTTGCGCGCCCGCCCTGGTGAACTGGTGTGCGTGAAACCCTTCCCCTCCATGCCGGTGAATTTCTGGAACGACCCGGACGGCAGGAAATACCACGACGCCTATTTCGACACCTTCCCGAATATCTGGCACCACGGCGACTGGGCGGAACTCACGGAGCGCGACGGCCTCATCATCTACGGCCGCTCCGACGCGGTGCTCAACCCCGGCGGCGTGCGCATCGGCACCGCGGAAATCTACCGTCAGGTGGAGAAGTTGCCGGAAATCGTGGAGAGCATCGTCGTGGGCCAGGACTGGCGGGGCGACGTGCGCGTGATTCTGTTCGTGCGCCTGCGCGAGGGAGTGGCGCTTGACAGCGCGCTCCGCGACCGCATCCGCAAAACCATCCGCGACAACACCACGCCGCGGCACGTGCCGGCCAAGATCATCGCGGTCGCGGATATCCCGCGCACTCTCAGCGGCAAGATCACCGAGCTGGCGGTGCGCAGCGTCATCCACGGCCGTCCGGTGAAAAACACCGACGCCCTCGCCAACCCGCAGGCGCTGGAGCATTACCGCAACCTGGTTGAGCTTGAAACTGAATGACAACGGATAAGCATGCTCAAACAGCATATCTGCACACACTTTTCAGCTTTTTCTGTGGGAGCGGTGGTCTCGGCCGCGATCATCGCGACGGATACCGTCGCTCCCACGAGATGTGATTTCTACTGATATCGGAATCATGAACGACGTCCCAGCGCCGCTGACACCGCGGCAACGTTACGAAGCGGACCTGGTAAAACCGGGGTTCGTGAAGGATGCCGCCCAGGTAAAAACCGTGGCGGCGCTGGACCTGCTCTATCACCACCTCCTCGCACGGCCCCCTTTGGCATGGTGGCGAAGCCTGCTTGGACAAACGCAATCACCGCTGAAAGGCCTGTACCTGTGGGGCGCGGTCGGCCGCGGCAAGACCTGGCTGATGGATTGCTTCTTTGAATGCCTGCCGTTCCAGGAGAAACAGCGCCTGCATTTCCACCGCTTCATGCAGATGGTGCATGCGCAATTGAAGATCCTGGAAAGGCAGGAAGATCCGCTCAGGATCGTAGCGCAGCATTTCAGCGAACACGCGCGGGTACTGTGCTTCGACGAGTTATTCGTCTCGGATATCGCCGATGCCATGCTGCTGGGCAGGTTGTTCACCTATCTCTTCGAAGATGGTGTGACGCTGGTGGCGACATCCAATATGGCGCCCGATAGCCTTTACAAGGATGGCCTGCAGCGCGCCCGCTTCGTCCCCGCCATCAAGTTGCTGAAGCAGCATACCCATGTTTTGAACGTGGACGGCGGCACCGACTACCGGCTGCGGCATCTGGAGAAGGCCCGGCTGTTCTACACCCCGGCAGGTCCCGAAGCGGACGCGCATCTTGCCGATTTTTTCCAGCACCTCACCGGCGATGGCCACGGCAGCGATGCGGCGCTGCTGATCAATGGACGCAATATCCCCGTGCAAAGGCATGCGGACGGCGTGGTCTGGTTCCGCTTCCCGGACATCTGCGGCGGGCGGCGCAGCCAGCTGGACTACATCGAGATCGCACGCAGCTATCACACCGTACTGATCTCGGATATCCCGCAACTCGGCACCGATATCGAGGACGAGGCGCGGCGCTTCATGGCACTGGTGGATGAGTTCTATGACCGGCGCGTGAAGCTCGCGATCTCAGCGGCGCTGCCAGCGGACCGGCTGTATACCGGCAAGCGTCTGGCGTTCGAGTTCCAGCGCACCGCCAGCCGCCTGCAGGAAATGCTGAGCCGGGACTATCTAGCCGAACCGCATCTCCCGTAAAATCCCAGTATCCGACGTTACGAGGTTGCCCATGTCTTCCCCCATGCCCTTTGACGAAGCGGCTTTTGCCGAATGGCACAAAACCCAGCAGCAGCAGGTGGCTGACTATCTGCGCAAGCTGCAGGCATTCGACACCGACATCACCGGCGAGTGGCTGTGGATCATCCCGCAGCGCGCCATGCTCGGGCGGGTATGGCCAAAACACAACGTCAGCCCGAAACTGTGGGTGATCACCGGCGTGGTCCCCACGGATCACGCGGAAACCAGCGCCGCCCGCACCTGCCGCGAAGCAGGGCGTTATTTCGCGTTGAAATGGCAGATGGAAGCCGCGCGGCTTGAAAAGGGCAACAGCGCCGCTCCCGCCGTGCATGAAGGCCAGATCAACTGGCAGGACGTGAGCAGCAACATCGCCGGCCGCGCCGAATGGCTCTACAACCTCGTGGACGACCCCCGCCGCTGGACCGCGGAGGGCCTGCCGCTGCTGCGCATTGATTACGACGCGGTTCAGGCATGAATGACGCCGTATGACGGTTCACGTGGTCAGAAGTCCGCTGGCGTTCAGTCTGCACCGATAAATCCATTTATCCCGCTTGCAAGGTTGCCGCCGGGAACTGATCGGGCACTTAGACAGTCAATACTCCGATGCGGGCTCGCGCAACTTTGGAGAAACCTACTATGTTCAAGACCATGGCCATTTCTGTCGGCGGCGGCGCGGCTGTCATGCTGCTGTTCGCCGGATGCGCCAACCTGGGCCCGAACCCTTACGGCGCCACCACCTACAACGGCTCCGCTACCCGCACGGAACAGCAAGTGAGCTATGGGACGGTAGTTTCACTGGCAGCCGCTCGAGTTGTACCCACCCAGAATGAACAGGCTGTTTCAACCGGGATTGGTGCAGTGGCCGGAGGCATCGCAGGCAGCGCCGCAGGCGGCGGGAGAGGGCAAGAACTGACCACTCTGGCGGGCGCCGTGCTGGGCGGGCTCGCGGGCAATGCCATCGGGAAGACGGCCGGTACGGCCCAAGGCGTCACTATCACCGTCAAGCTTGATAGCGGTCGCACGGTCGCCATTACCCAGGGCGTGGACCCCAACGTCATTTTCAAGGTGGGAGAAAAGGTGGAAGTGCTGGAAAACCCGGCTGATGGCACGGCCCGGGTGCTGGCGCTGCAGAATTCAGGCTGATCAGGCTGGTTACGGATTTCAATCCCGCGGTATTGGCACGTTCGCGAAAATCGATTCAGGCGACGTCCGCCTGCTTTTCCGGTGCCGCATCGGCGAATGCCTTCAGTGTCAGGCAGTGATCATTGATACGTTTGATGGCCGGATAGGGCGTCAGATCAACCTCAAAGCGATTCGCATTGAACACCTGCGGCACGAGGCAGATATCGGCAAGCGTGGGCCGAGCACCGTGGCAGAACTTGCCTGTGTCGGGGTTGTCCGTCAGCAGCCTTTCCATAGCCTTGAAACCTTCGATGATCCAGTGGCGGTACCACAGCTTGCGGGCGGCTTCGTCCGCACCGAATGCCGTTTCCAGATATTTGAGAATCCGCTGGTTATTTACCGGATGCATGTCGCAGGCCACCACCTGTGCCAGCGCGCGCACGCGTGCACGGCCCAAAGCATCCTTTGGCAGCAACGGCGGCTGCGGATGGGTCTCTTCCAGGTATTCGATTATGGCGAGGGATTGCGTCAGTACATGGCCACGGTCCACCAGCACCGGCACTAATCCCTGCGGGTTGACGCTCAGGTATTCCGGCTTGTGCTGCTGGCCGCCGTCCTTGACCAGATGCACATAGCGGTAGTCCGCCATCAATCCTTTAAGGTTGAGCGCGATACGCACGCGATATGCCGCGGAGGATCGAAAGTAAGTATAAAGCTCCATTGCCTTGTTCTGCCCTTCTTAACGCCTCACACCTTACTCCTACTTGTATTTCTCCACCGTCTGCTCAATAGCACCAAAGATTGAAGCGCCGCTCTTGTCGCACATCTCGATGCGCACCCGGTCGCCGAACTTCATGAACGGCGTCTTCGCCTTGCCGTCCCGGATGATTTCCAGCACGCGCTTCTCAGCGAGGCAGGATGAGCCTTTGGATTCATCCTGGTTGGCGACGGTACCGGAGCCGATGATGGAGCCCGCCGCCAGGGGCCGGGTTTTGGCGGCGTGGGCAATCAATTGCGGGAAACTGAACTGCATGTCCACGCCCGCGTTGGGTTCGCCGAAAAGCTTGCCGTTCAGATGAGTGATGAGTGGCAGATGCAGCTTGCCGCCCCGCCAGACGTCACCCAGCTCGTCGGGCGTGACGGCGACGGGCGACAGGGCCGAGCGCGGCTTGCTCTGCAGGAAACCAAAGCCCTTGGCCAGCTCGTCGGGAATCAGATTGCGCAGGGAAACGTCGTTGATGAGCAGCACCAGCTTGATGTGCCTCGCCGCCTCCTCGGACGTTACGCCCATGGGCACGTCGTCCACCACCACGCCCACTTCGGATTCGAAATCGATGCCCCAGGTCTCGTCCGTCATGCGGATAGGCTCCGTGGGTGCCAGAAAACCGTCGCTTACCGCCTGATACATCAGCGGATCGGTCTTGAAGCTCGCCGGCATCTCGGCGCCACGCGCCTTGCGCACCCGCTCCACATGGGTGAGATAGGCACTGCCGTCTACGAACTGCGGCGCGCGCGGCAAAGCCGCAGCCAGCTCGCTCACATTCAACTCAAAGGTATTGGTAACCCTGCCATTTTCCAGTGTCTCGGATAATTCCTTCATATGTTGCTGATAGACGGCCACATCCACCACCCGTTGCTGCACTTTCATATCTGCCGACATGTTATTAATGCGTTCAGCGGCCCAGTCACTGACGTTGATTGAGCCATAG
>JAGWNO010000025.1 GCA_028871235.1 Gammaproteobacteria bacterium | reverse complement strand
GTATCGCCGTATACATCGGATTGATGGCGTCTGCGAAGGCAGATCCGGTGACGTGCCCCCTCGGCCTCGGCACTACGCCGACGGGATGGAGCTTGAGCGGTGCGGGTGGTGGCGTGGACGCCACGCTTTCGCCCTGGAACCCCGGCGGCGCCGTCGCCGGCGCTACCACCTGCGTGATTGTCACCGATACCGGTTCTGGCTTTCCCGGTAGCATTTCGACGGGTGTTTCGATCACCGGATCCGGGATTTCGGGCACGACCAACGGGAGCATCATGACGTCGCCGGCCTTTACTGCGTTACCCGGCCAAACACTCAATTTCAACTTCATGTTTTTTACGAACGATGGATCGAGTTTTTCTGATTGGGGACGCGCGTCACTGGTGAACCCAACCACTGGTGCTACCCTCGATTTATTCACTGCAAGGACCAGTTCCAATTCTCAGGTCGTACCGGGGTTCGGTTTCCCGAGTTTTCCGCCCGAGCTTTCACTGTCGCCCGGTGTGGCCACACTCCAGGGCGACACCTTTTTCATCCCGATGTTCGGTAACACGCAATATGGACCTGGTCGTTACGGTGGCGGCCCCGGTGGGAGTTCTGACTGGAACCATGCGCTGTTCACGTTTGATGCCGCAACAGCCGGCGACTGGCAGCTTGCGATGACGGTGGCAAATGTCGGCGACCAAATTTACTCTTCAGGCCTGGCTTTCTCCGGTGCGTCCATTGGCGGGCAAGTCGTGGTTCCTCCCCCCACGAATGTGCCGGAGCCGCCTGCTCTTGTATTGTTCGCACTGGGTTTGGCCACACTTTTGTTACTGCGCCGGAAGCACGTATAGACTCTCTGCGGCAGCTTCGTCAGAAAAACCAACAGGCACAAGCCGTATCACGATAGCTCATACGGAGTGCAGTGGATAATGTGTGTCAGGTGCGCTGCGGGGCCAGCACCGCAAGCGCAAGCGTCTGAGTTTGTACAGAGCCGCCGGTATCCCCTGCAGGCAGCTCAGGGTGTGGAAGTCGAGGGAGTATCCTCCGTCAGACAAGCGGCGAGTGCTCTAACCGAGGCTAGCGGCAGAGAGCATGCGGGACCGCGGCAAACGTAGGCACACGTCGCATCGCGCGGTGCGCACTGCCGCAAAAATCCGGTGAGGCCGGTCGCCTGCGGGGAAACGGCGAGTATCCGCCGGCGCGGATCAAAGCACTGTTCCACGGCGTCACGCCAGGCGCGCATATCCGCTTCTTTGCCCCGCAGAATCACCAACACCGGCGGCCGCAGGGCGTCCGACAGGGCGGTCAACGTGGCCATGTGGCCATTGGGGTAGCGTGAGAGCAGCGGCATGGCTGCCTTGAGAGCACGCTCGGCGACCTCGATATAGCGCGGCTCGGCACACAGATGGCCGAGCGTGAGCAGTGTACGGGCCGCAACTGCATTGCCCGAGGCCATGGATTCGTCGCCACCGCTCTTCGGCCGCTGCAGCGGCGTGGGCTGGTCATCCGCCGTGAACCAGAAGCCGCCGCGCGGCTTGTCTTCGAAGTGCGCGAGCATCACATCCGCCAGCTCGCGCGCGAATGCGAACAGGCCGCTGTCCCAGCGCGCCTGCAGCAGTTCGATCAATCCCGAGAGCAAAAAGGCGTGGTCGTCGAGATAAGCGGGGAACCTCGCCTGGCCGGCACGCCAGCTGGCAAGGAGCCGGCCGTCACGCCAGAGATGCTCATGCAGGAACTTTGCGGCGCACGCCGCCGCGTCCATCCAGTCCTCGCGGCCGAGCAGCCGCCCGGCGGTGCTCAACCCGCCGATCATGAGACCGTTCCAGGCGGTCAAAATCTTGTCGTCAAGCCCGGGGTGCACGCGCTGCGCGCGCGCCGCCAGCAGTTTCCCGCGCGCCGATTCGATGCGCGCGCGCACCGCATCCCCGCTGACGCCGGTCTCGCCCGCGACGGCGGCCAGGGTCTTGCGCACCGCGAGATGCCAGCGACCCTCGAAATTGGGCGGGCGGTCGAGACCGTAGCGGGGCGCGAAGGCGGCATATTCATCCGGCGTCAGCAGCCGGCGGACTTCCTGCAAGTCCCAGGCATAGTACTTGCCCTCATGGCCCTCCGAGTCGGCGTCGAGGCTGGAATAAAACCCGCCTTCCGGCGACCGCATCTCGCGCAGCACCCAGCCGGCGGTCTCCTCCGCAACCGTGCGGAACAGGGGATCGCCGGTGAGCTTCCATGCCTGGGCGTACAGCGCCAGCAGCGGACCGTTGTCGTAGAGCATCTTCTCGAAATGGGGAATCGCCCATTCCGCATCCACGGAATAGCGGCAGAAGCCGCCGCCCAACTGGTCATAGATGCCGCCCTCGGCCATGTGCGTCAGCGTGACCGCGAGCATCCGCCGGCTCTGCTCGCGCATGCCGGCATCGGCGGCGGCATCCGTGGCGCGGTGCAGCAGAAATTCCAGCGCCGGCACCTGCGGAAACTTGGGCGCGCCGCCGAAACCGCCGCAGCGCGGGTCGAAGCTTTCCGCCAGCGAGCGGCATGCCGTATCCAGCGGCGCCTGGTGCAATTCTCCCGCGGACCCGGTGGTCTCCGCCGCGATCCGCAGGAATACATCCCGCAGCGCCGCGTTCTGCCTGTGCAGGTCATCCTGGTGGTCACGGTGGAACTCCGCCACCCGCGTCAGCACCTCTCTGAAGGACGGCATGCCGTAGCGCGGTTCCTTGGGGAAATAGGTGCCGGCGAAGAAGGGGATGAGGTCCTCGGGGTCGAGGAACACCGTGAGCGGCCAGCCGCCGGAACGTTGTGCCAGGATCTGGTGGGCGAGCTGATAGACGCGATCCAGATCGGGCCGCTCCTCCCGGTCCACCTTGATGTTCACGTACAGCCGGTTCATGAGCGCGGCGGTGTCCGCGTCCTCGAAGGATTCATGGGCCATCACATGGCACCAGTGGCAGGCGGAATAGCCGATGGAGAGCAGGATGGGTTTGTGCTCGGCGCGCGCCCGCGTCAGTGCTTGTGCATCCCACGGATACCATGCCACCGGGTTGTGGGCGTGCTGCAGCAGGTAGGGACTGGTCTCGTGCCCGAGGTCATTGCTGTGCGTGTGATCGCTCATGCGCATGCCGGCTGATAGAATGCGCACACTATAAACCTTGCACGCTTCCAGTCTCCATGCCGCTGCCGCCGCTGATCCTGAAAAAGAACGAAGACCGGCGCCTGCGGGCGGGACACCTGTGGGTGTTCAGCAACGAGGTGGATACCGTGCGCACGCCACTGCGGGAGTTTGCACCCGGCGATCCGGTGGAGATCCAGGCCCATAACGGCCGCTTCATCGGCAGCGGCTACGTGAATCCCAACTCGCTCATCTGCGCGCGCATCCTGTCGCGGGATCCACGGCGCGCGCCGGACCGCTCGCTGCTGGTGCATCGGCTGAACATCGCCCTGTCGCTGCGGGAACGGCTGTATGCGCAACCGTTCTACCGGCTGGCGTTCGGTGAGTCCGACGGCCTGCCGGGGCTGGTGGTGGACCGTTACGGCGGAGTGCTGGTGGCGCAGCTCACCACCGCAGGCATGGAGCGCCTCAAGGCCGACATCGTGGCGGCGCTGGAGCAGGTCACCAAACCGTCCGCCATCCTGTTGCGCAATGACGCGGGCGTGCGCGAACTGGAGGGCTTGCCGCCGTACACGGAAACGGCGTATGGCAGCGTGCCGGACGGGGTGGTCATCGAGGAGCACGGCGCGCGCTTCCAGGTGTCGCTGAACGGCGGACAGAAGACCGGCTGGTTCTTCGACCAGCACGACAACCGCGCCCGCATGCTGCGATATGTATCCGGCCGGCGGGTGCTGGATGTGTTCAGTTACGTGGGTGCCTGGGGCATCAGCGCCGCCGTCCACGGCGCCCGCGAGGTGCAGTGCGTGGACAGTTCGGCCGCGGCGCTGGCACAGCTGGCGGGTAATGCCGCTCTCAACAAGGTGAGCGTCGCCACCCGCGAGGCGGACGCCTTCGACGCCTTGCGGGAACTGCGCGAGGCGGGTGAGAAATTCGACGTGGTGATCCTCGACCCGCCGGCTTTCGTGAAGCGCAAGAAGGATCTGGCCGCCGGCCGCGAGGCCTACCGGCGCCTCAATCAGCTCGGCATGCAACTGCTGGAGCGGGACGCTCTGCTCATCTCCTGCTCATGTTCGCACCACATGGCGGCGCCGGAACTGCTGGACGCCATCCAGGCGGCGGCGCGGCATCTGGATCGCGATGCGCAGTTGCTGGAGACCGGCGGGCAGGCGGCCGATCATCCGGTGCATCCCGCCATCCCCGAGACCGCCTACCTCAAGGCTTTCTACCTGCGGGTGGTCACCCTGTAGCCGCAGGGTGCTGTGATAAACTCCGCGCCCATGCTCACCTATCCCAACTTCGATCCCGTCGCCCTCAGTCTCGGCCCCCTCAAGATCCACTGGTACGGCATCACCTATCTCGTCGGTTTTCTCGGTGCTTACGGCCTGCTGCTGACGCGGGTGCGCAAACCCGGCAGCGGCTGGACCACGGAGCAGCTCGCGGACCTGCTGTTCTACATGGCCCTGGGGGTGGTACTGGGCGGGCGCACGGGCTACATGCTGTTCTACGACCTGCCCAACTTCATCCATGCGCCCTGGATCATCTTCCGGGTCTGGGACGGCGGCATGTCTTTCCACGGCGGCCTGTTGGGCGTGCTGCTGGCGGGCTGGCTGTTTGCGCGCAAATACGGCAAGCGTTTCTTCGGCGTGATGGACTTCGCCGCACCGGCGGTGCCCATCGGGCTGGGCGCGGGCCGTATCGGCAACTTCATCAACGGTGAGTTGTGGGGCAAGGTTTCGGACCTGCCCTGGGCGATGCGCCTGCCGTGCGGTGATGCACGCTTCTGGTATTACTGCAACGGCGCGACCTCCGGCTGGAGCCAACCGCGCCTGCCCACGCAACTCTACGAATGTTTCCTCGAGGGCGTGGTGCTGTTCACCGTGCTGTGGCTGTTCTCCATGAAGCCGCGGCCGCGCATGGCGGTGTCGGGGATGTTCGCGCTGCTGTACGGCTGCTTCCGTTTCCTGGTGGAGTTCGTGCGTGTGCCCGATCCGCAGCTCGGCTATCTGGCCTTCGGCTGGGTCACCATGGGGCAGGTGCTGTCGCTGCCGCTGATCATCGCCGGCATCGTGCTGCTGGTGCTGGCCTACCGCCGCAAGGGCAGTCCAGAGGCGGCCTGATGCGCCAGTATCTCGCGCTCATGCGCCACGTGCGCGACCACGGCGTCAATAAGCGTGATCGCACCGGCACCGGTACGCTGTCGGTATTCGGTTATCAGATGCGCTTCGATCTCGCCGCGGGATTCCCGGCGGTCACCACCAAAAAACTGCACTTCCGCTCCATCATCCATGAACTGCTGTGGTTCCTGCGGGGAGATACCAATCTCAAATACCTGCACGACAACGACGTCAGCATCTGGGACGAATGGGCGGACCCGCAGGGCGAACTCGGGCCGGTGTATGGCCGGCAATGGCGCAGCTGGCCCACGCCCGACGGCGGCCACATAGACCAGATCTCCCGGGTACTGGAGCAGCTGCGCAGGGACCCCGATTCGCGCCGCATGCTGGTGAGCGCCTGGAATGTGGCGGATCTCGACAAGATGGCGCTGCAGCCGTGCCATGCATTTTTCCAGTTCTACGTGGCGGCGGGCCGGCTCTCCTGCCAGCTTTATCAGCGCAGCGCCGACATCTTCCTGGGCGTGCCTTTCAACATCTGTTCCTATGCGCTGCTGACGCATATGCTGGCGCAGCAGGCGGATCTCCAGGTGGGCGAGTTCATCTGGACCGGCGGCGACTGTCACTTGTATATGAATCACCTGGAGCAGGTGCAGCAACAGCTGGTGCGGGTACCTTATCCATTGCCGCAGCTGATCATCACGCGCCGGCCGCCGTCATTGTTCGATTACCGCTATGCGGATTTCGAGATCGCCAATTACCAGTCCCACCTCCCCATCAAGGCGCCGGTCGCCGTCTGAAGATGCCGCCGCTTCTCTCCCTGGTCGTCGCCTGCGGCCTCCGCAATGAGATCGGCAAGGACGGGCGCATGCCCTGGCACCTGCCGGCGGACCTGCAGCATTTCAGGGCCGTGACCCTCGGCAAACCGATCATCATGGGCCGCAGGACCTTCGCGGTCATCGGCAGGCCGCTGCCGCAGCGGCGCAACATCGTGGTGACCAGGAACCAGGAGTGGCGCGTCGCCGGCTGCGAACCGGCGAATTCCCTGGATGCGGCGCTGTCCCTGGCGGCGGATGCGTCCGAAGTGATCATAATCGGCGGCGGCGATATCTACCGCCAGGCACTGCCGCGGGTGCAGCGTATCTATCTCACCCGCGTGCACGCCAACTTCGATGCCGATACTTTCTTCCCGTCACTGGAACCGCTGCAATGGCGCGAGCTGGGACGGGAGGATCGCCCCGCGGATGCGCGCAACCCGTTCAAGTGCTCCTTCATCCTGCTGCAGCGCATGCTCGCATGAGACCGGCCGACATGCCGCCGGAATCAAGGGAAGCTGCTCATGAATAAGAGGGCTGACCTGGGGCGAATCTGGAGTTTTTTGAACACACCCATAAGCTTGCGCGTCAAGCCGGCGGCGGCACTGATTTCCGCTGTAATACACGACTGGCGCCATCAGCAGACGCCGGAACGCGTGGCATTTTACCGCCAGCAGTACGAATTGATAATTTCGCTATCGCTGGTCATGAGTGTGTTCACGCTGCTCGAACTGCTGTTCGAACAGCACCCTGAATATGACATCCCGTACGTGCTGAGCGTGGTGCTTTCCGGGGCGTTTCTGGTGTGCGCGGTGCTGACTTGGCGCGGATTCCAGCGCATCAGCAGCTATCTGCTGCCGCTGATTCTTGCGGTGTTCGTGGCGATACAGATCAGCAGGCATACCGGGATCAGCTGGGCATTCCTGTTGCCACCCGTGGTGCTGTTCCTGCACCCGTTGCGGCGCGGACTGCAGCTGCTGGCCGGGATCACCATCCTCGTGCTGCTCATTGTCATGGGCGCGCATACCCAGATCATGCTACGCGACGAGCAGGCGTTCGAATTCATCGTCAGCATGCTGATATTGCTGGTGGTATGCGCCGTCCTGGTGGAGCAGCTGCATGGGAGTCTCGCTGCCGTCGCGACCGCCGCATTCCGTGAACCCCTCACCGGGCTGTACCGGCGCGACATCTTCAATGAGTTCTTTGCGAAGCATCTCAGGATGGTGCAGCGAGCGCGCGGCAGTTTTGCGCTGCTGATGTTCGATATCGACAATTTCAAGGCGGTTAACGACATACGCGGACACGGCGCCGGTGATGAGCTGCTGCGGCGCGTCGGCGAGGTATTGCGCGGCAATCTCCGCGCCGGTGACATCGCCGCCCGCTTCGGCGGCGATGAATTCCTGCTGTTGCTGGCGGATTGTCCCGGTAACCAGGCCGTAGAAGCCGCCAACCGCCTGCGCCTGCAGATCAATGCCCTGAATGCACCAGGGGGACCCGGCGATTCCTGCCGGATCAGCGCTTCCGCGGGTATCGCGCTTTATCCCGCTGATGGCAGCACGGTGGAGGCGCTTTTTGAAGCGGCTGATCAACGCCTGCTGACAGCCAAGCGCAGCGGACGGGACCGGGTCATCATGGCTGCGGGCCGCGACGCTTAGATCGTTCCTTTCCGGCTGTCACGCGGCATCGCGGTACCCGGGCCCCGGTGCGGGGAGAGGCGGTGCGCGACCGGCTCCAGCGCCTGGATCGAGCGGCACAGCTCCTCCGCCCAGCGCAGGGCCGTGGTGATCTCATCGGCGCATCGCCGCCGGGACGCTTCCAGTTCCCGCTGACGGGCGGCCGCATCATACTGTTCGGCAAGGTTCTTGGCGTAGGCGCCCATAAGCGGGCCGCGCGTGAGATTCCGCAGGATTTCCGCCGGTGCATGCGATCCCAGAAATCCGGCGATTGCGTGCAGTTCATCCTCGGGCGCGGACAGGAAAGCGTCGAAATTCACCCAATACGTGCGATCCGGAAACCGCCCGGCTGCGTGCGTCATGGTGAGCAGGCCGGCGAGCCAGTTGATGACCGCCTGCTGCGCATCACTGAGCGCCGGCAGGCGCAGGTCGTCACGGCCGGTGAGCCGGTTGAAATCCGCGAGCCAGGCGCCGGCGTAGGCGCGCACATTCTCACGCGCCGCTTCCGCACGCAACATGGTGGCCAGCCAGGTTTCCAGATCCAGATACAGCAGCAGCGCGCGGGACTGGCTGTGGTGCTGCAGCAGCATCCCGGCAAGGTTGGCGGCGGCGCTGGTGAGCTTGATGACGGCTCGATCATCCCTGCGATAGGTGCGTGACAGCAGTTGCAACGACATGTGGAGCAGCCGCTGCCAGGTATCCGCATCGAACGGCGCGCCGGGGGCGTCCAGTTCACGCTGCGCCATGGCGAGCGCCAGCAGCGTCAGGGGTTCGCGCAGGCTGAACATGTGCGGCAATTCACCCAGCAGGCGCGAGATGAGCGTCGAGCCGCAATGGCCCACGTGGAAGATGTAGTGGGGTGGGCGCTGGGGCGGCAGCCCGCCGGCGCTTGCAAGCAGCGTTTCCAGGGGAAACCACACGCCCCGGGTGTGGGCCGTGAACAGGCGTTCATCCAGGAACGGGGCCCGCCGGTAGGCCGGCTCGTCCACGCGCACCACCAGGCCGTGGCGGCGGCTGAAGTCCAGATCCTGCAGCAGGTAATCCGGACTCTCCCGCAGCCCGGCGAGGAAGGGGTGCATGTTCATGCCTCGCCGACCGTGTCGCCCAGTTTTCGGCGGATGAGTTCATCGGCATGCAGCAGGTTTACCTGTCCGATGGCGTCGGCATGGGCCGTGAGTTCGTCCAGGATGGCCTGCTGGATTAGGCCGCGGCGCCGGGCCTCGGCATAGGGCAGATGATGGAACATCACCATGGAATAGCGCGGAATGAAACGGCCCGGGTGACGCTCCTCCAGCAGAAAGCCGAGCTGCTTCTGCAGCTGGAACTTGGGGTCGCGCACCGCATCGCGCATCTCCGCGTAATTCTCCAGCGCCATTTCAGCGATGGCTTCGGCATCCGGGCGGCGCAGCCGCGTGAACTCCGCGAACACTTTTTCCCAGTCATCGCCATATTCCGCGATGCACCCATCCAGGATAAGGCAATCCTCGAAGGCGCAGTTCATGCCCTGACCATGGAACGGCACGATGGCATGGGCGGCGTCACCCAGGAGCAGCGTCCGATCACGCACGTGCCATTGCGGGCAATGCACCGTGCCCATCATGCCGGTGGGGTGTCGGTAGAATTCCTCCTGAAGATTGGGGATCAAGCTGAGTGCATCGGGGAATTCCTTCTGGAAGAAAGCCAGCAGTGCTTCTGGTTCCTGCAGTGCAGCGAAGCTGGGTGCGCCCCGGTTGGCGAGGAACAGGGTCGCGGTGAAGCTGCCATCCAGGTTCGGCAGGGCGATGAGCATGTAGCCCCCCCGTGGCCAGATGTGCAGCGCTTCCCGCTCCAGCTGATGCCGGCCGCCGGCGGCCGCGGGGATGCTGAGCTCCTTGTAGCCGTGGGGCAGGATATCCTCGGTCACCTGTATATCCAGATGTTTCACCATAGCCTGGCGCACGGCGGAGCCGCCGCCATCGGCGGCGATCAGCGGTGCAGCGTTCACCACTTGGCGTCTGCCCGTGGCTTCGTCGGTGAACAGCACCGCGCCGCTGTGGAAATCAACGTCATCGCAACGTTGCCCGAACAGCAGCCGCGCTCCCGCCGCTTCGGCGGCGTCCATGAGCAATCTGTTCAGACCGGGACGGGAGATGGAGTGGATGATTTCCGCGGGCGTACGGCCGTAGCGGACGAGTTCGAGCCGGCCGTGCTCAACGTGCAGCAGGCGGCCGCGCATGGGGATGAGCAGTTTGCGCACCTCCTCGAACAGACCCAGGGCCTTGAGAGGGCGGATGCCGCGGTGGGCCAGCGCCAGGTTGATGGAGCGGCCGGCGGGAAGATCCTGCCGGCGCAGGTCCGGGCGGCGTTCGTACACGCTGACATCGAAATCGCGGCGCGCCAGGAAGATGGCCAGCAGGCTGCCGGCGAGCCCGGCGCCGATGATCGTGATTCCTTTGTTAGCGCGCATTGCGTATTGAACTGTTTGGTATATGTTTTGTCGTTGTACTGCGTGCTGCGTGCTGCGTGCTGCGTGCTGCGTGCTGCGTGCTGCGTGCTGCGTGCGGGAATTGTTTTTCTCTTTACGCAGGACTCAGCACTAAGCACGCAGCACTTCTTCAAGAATTTCTGCAAACCGGTATACGTCGCCGCAGGTATTATAGAGTGGCACCGGCGCCACGCGTATCACATCCGGTTCGCGCCAGTCGCAGGTGACGCCGCGCTGTTCCAGTTGCTCGAACACCTTGCGTGCCGGGGCACGGCCGCTGTGCAGGCGCAGGGACAGCTGGCAGCCGCGCCGCGCCGGATCCTGCGGCGTGAGTATCTCCACCGCATCGGGCAGCCTCTGCTGCAGCAGGAATTCCATGAAGCCGGTGAGTTGCAGTGATTTTTCCCGCAAGGCATGCATGCCGACTTCGTCGAAGATCTCCAGCGATGCCAGCAACGGCGCCAGTGCCAGGATCGGCGGATTGCTGAGCTGCCAGCCTTCGGCCCCCGGCATCGGCGCGAATCCGGGCTGCATGCGGAAACGTGCAGCCTTGTCATGGCCCCACCAGCCGGCGAACCGCGGCCGGTCGAAGTCGCGCGCATGCCGCTCGTGCACGAAGCAGCCGGCCACGGCTCCCGGACCGGCATTCAGGTACTTGTAATTGCACCACACGGCGAAGTCCACTCCCCAGTCGTGCAGCTGCAGCGGCAGATTGCCGGTGGCGTGGGCCAGATCCCAGCCGGCGATGGCGCCGGCCGCGCGGGCCGCGCGGGTGAGACGTGCTATCTCAAAGGCCTGGCCGCTGTAGTACTGCACACCCGGCAACAACACCAGCGCCAATTGCTCGGCTTCGGCGGCGATGACGGCCTCGACGTCCCCGCTGTCCACCGTGGCACAACCGGCGCGCGGCACCAGTTCGATGAGGCTGGCATCGGGATCATGGCCGTGGAAGCGGATCTGGGAGGTGACGGCGTAGCGGTCGGAAGGGAAGGCGCCGTGCTCGATGAGGATCTTGTGGCGTTGGGGCGTCGGCCGGTAGAAGCTTACCATCATGAGGTGCAGGTTGACGGTGAGGGTGTTCATGTTGACCACTTCCAGCGGCCCAGCCCCCACCAGGCGCGCGCTGCGCTCGGTGAAGAGCTCATGGTAAGCAAGCCACGGCCGGCGGCCGGCAAAATGCCCTTTCACTGCCAGCCGTTGCCAATCCTGCAGTTCCTCCTGCAGATAGCGCGCCGTGTTGCGCGGCTGCAGGCCGAGGGAATTGCCGCACAGGTAGATCTCTTCGCTGTTGCCGTGCCTGGGGATGTGGAAGCGTTCGCGGTAACCGGCCAGCGGATCAGCGCGATCCATACCGGCAGCGAAAGCGGCATCGGCGCGGAACGTCATTGCAGCTCCAGGGGATAGATGATTGGGCGGCTGGGCGCGGCGTCGCTCATGAAGGCCGGGATCTGCAGGTCCAGCAGGTAATGACCGTCGGCGACGCCGTCGGGGACGTAGATCATCTCCGTGACGCTGCCGTGGGGACGCTGTGCCTCGGTGTAACGGCGGCTGCCGGCAGGCAGTCCCCAGAAGGCCCGATGCGCCGCCAGCCGGCCTGCGTCGTGCATGGGGTCCAGGGACGGCAGGTCCACCAGCAGATGTTGTACACCCGCCTCCACCAGCAGCGCCACGG
The DNA here is from genome assembly GCA_028871235.1 of Gammaproteobacteria bacterium. Classification (GTDB taxonomy): domain Bacteria; phylum Pseudomonadota; class Gammaproteobacteria; order Natronospirales; family REEB76; genus REEB76. The sequence continues at coordinate 4,094 of JAGWNO010000025.1, read as the reverse complement.
CACCAACATCAATGTGGGGCGGCGGATTGGCGGCGGCGTAATGGCGCGCCAGCTTCTCCTTGCTGTTGGGCAGGGTGCGGATGATGAAGGCCTCGTGCAATTCCCGCAGCGGATGCCGCTGCAGCGACATCTTCATGAGCGCCGCATCGATGATGTTGTGTCGCGGCGCGATGGTGACCAGCGTCGCCGGCAGCAGGGCGGGGCGCAACTGCTCCGTGAGTGCCACCGGGTCATCCACCACATGGCCGATGCATTCCGTATGGGTGCCGTTGCAGTGGGGCACCAGATGGTAATGGCCGACGTTGCAACTGCCGCCCAGGCGGGTGGCGCCGCTGAAATCCTCCATCTGTAGCGGTGCGGCGCTGGCGGCGGGCGCCGCGAAGAAATTCGGCTGGGGGCCGTCGAAACGCAGCGGGATCGCCAGCGACACGCCGCGGGCAAGATCGCACGTGCAATGCCGGTCACCGGCCTGGAAATGCAGCAGCTTCACAGGAAACGCGCCTTGTCCAGATTGAGCCATGCGAGCGCCGTGCCATGCAGCAGGCGTTCCCTGGTCTGCGTGTCCAGCGGCAGCGCTTCGATGAGCTGGCCGGGCGCGCCCTCGCCCAGCGGAAACGGGTAATCGCTGCCCAGGGCGATGCTGTCCGCGCCCATGAGATCGATCATGTACTGCAGCATGCCGGGATGGTGCACCAGCGAATCCACGTAAAAGCGTCCCAGGTAGTACATGGGATTCACGTCGTTATCCGCCGCGCACAGGTCGGGACGCACGTTGAAACCATGCTCGATGCGACCGATGGTGGCGGGGAACGAGCCGCCGCCATGGGCGAAGGCCACGCGCAGCTTCGGCAGACGTTCCAGCACGCCGCCGAAGATCATGGAGCAGATGGCGAGGGAGGTCTCGGCGGGCATGGCCACCAGCCATGGAGCCCAGTATTTCTGCATGCGCTCCCTGCCGAACATGTCCCAGGGATGCACGAACACGGCGGCTCCGAGTTCCGCCGCTGCCTCGAATACCGGGAACAGCCGCGGCTCGTTGAGGTTCATGCCGTTTACGTGGGAACCGATCTGCACGCCGGCCATGCCGAGGGTTTTCACGCAGCGCTCCAGTTCCCGGACGGCGAGCTCTGGAGACTGCATGGGCAGGGTGCCGAGACCGATGAAGTGCTGCGGATGCTCAGCGACCACACCTGCGATATGTTCATTCAGCAGGCGCGAGAGATCCAGCGCGTCCTGCGGTTTGGCCCAGTAGCTGAACATCACCGGCACGGTGGACAGCACCTGCACATCCACGTGGTGCTGCGCGCATTCGCGCAGGCGCACCCGCGGGTCCCAGCAGCTGGCCTGCACTTCGCGGAACAGCTCCCCGTCGCGCAGCAGGCGCGCGCAACCTGGACCGTGATGCTGCAGCTGCATGAAGCCGCCGTAGCCGTACCTTGCCTTCAGGTCAGGCCAGTTCTCCGGCAGGATGTGGGTATGAATATCGATTTTCAGCATGAGTATTTTGTCAGTATTAAGGTTCTTTCAGCGCCGCTGCAGTGAGGTACGGGAGGTGAGGCGTGGCAAAGCAGGTTTTCGCCGCACGTCTTGTGACCGGTACTTGATCTCATTTCTTTTTCGGCGCTTGCATAACCGCGCCACAGTTCTTGCAGGTGCGTTTTTTCACATCGCTGAAAAAGCGCTCGAATACCGGTGGGAAATGGGTTTCGATGTTGGTGAGATGGAAGTATTCCTCGTAGAGCTGGTTGTGGCATACCTCGCAGAACCACAGCAGGCCGTCTTTTTCCTCCGGCAGGCGCGGCCGCTCGATGACCAGCCCCACAGTATTGACGTAGCGCTGCGGTGAGTGCAGCAGATGCGGCGGGATCAGCAGGATTTCGCCCCCGCGAATGGGGATGTCCACCGGCCGGCCGTGCTGCATGGTCTTGAGCAGCATGTCGCCTTCAAGCTGATAAAAGAATTCCTCACCGGGGTCGTCGTGAAAATCCCTGCGGGAGTTGGGACCACCCACCACCTGCACCACGAAGCCGGTATCGGTGTAGATGCGCTTGTTGCCCACCGGCGGCTTGAGCAGCTCCCGGTGGTCGTCAATCCATTTGTGGATATTGATGGGTGTCAGGTCCCACATGGCTGAATCTCCAGTTCGGCGTGGGGGCAGGCGCCCCTCACTTCTCCCTCTAACCTTAAAGCGGCGAGGGGACAAGGATTTGGTTAATTTAGATCGTCGCGATGCATTTCAATTCTATGGCGATGGGGGTGGGCAGAGCCGTGACTTCCACCGTGGTACGGCAGGGCTGGTTATGCTGGAAATACTCGGCATAAATCCGGTTGTAGGCGCCGAAGTCGCGCCGCATGTCGGTGAGGAACACGGTCACATCCACCAGCTTGTCCCAGCTTGAGCCGGCATCCTCGAGGATCAGGCGCACATTCTCGAACACCGAACGGCACTGGGCCTCGATGTCATAGCTGAGAATATTGCCAGTGGCATCCATTTTTACACCCGGGATATCCTTGCTGCCGCGTTTGCGCGGGCCGACACCGGACAGAAACAGCAGATTACCCACACGCCGGGCGTGTGGGTAAAGGCCCACTGGTTCCGGAGCATGAAACGATTCAATTGTTTTTAACACCATAAATCTTACGACTTGGCAATCATGATTAAATAGAAGATAACCATAATGGGGAACATAATATATCCGATAATATGAATCAAAAATATTTTCTTACACGTTTGTGTGACTGCCGAATCATTTAATTGTTTATATTTCCCCTTGTAAACGAAGCCGATGGTCGCAATCTGGTTTTTTGGGCTGCTATTCCAAAAGAGTGTTGGGCTGCCAAGTGAATTCCATACAGATTGGTATTTTTCTTTGAGTTGTTTCAGCAAACTACCTACAAAATAAAAATTCAGCAAAACTATAATTCCAAAAAGAATCCAAGTCACGCCAAATAGTAGCCCCGCCAATTCTTCCATACTCGTTCCTTAAGTTAATATTTAACGCAAATGTTGCGCGCTTCGGTGAAGAAGCGCATCGCTTCCCAGCCGCCTTCGCGGCCGCTGCCGGATTGCTTCACGCCGCCCATGGGCACGCGCAGGTCGCGCAACATCCAGCAGTTTACCCAGATGAGCCCGGCTTCAAGCCGCGCCGCCAGCCGGTGGCAGCGTGAAGTATTTTGGCTCCACAGGGAAGCAGCAAGACCATAGGGTGTGCCGTTGGCGTAGCTGACAGCTTCCTCTTCTGTATCGAAGGGGATCAATGTCACCACCGGGCCGAAGATTTCTTCCTGGTTGGTGCGGCAGTCCGGCGACAAGTTCTCGATGACCGTGGGTTCCATGAACCAGCCGTCGGCGCAGCGGCCGCCGAGTTTGGCGCGCTTGCCGCCGCAGGCGATGCGGCCGCCTTCTTTCTTGGCTAATTCGATGTAACCCAGGATTTTCTGCAGATGCGGTTCGGAGACGATGGCTCCCTGCTCGGTTTGCTCCTCCAGTGGATCACCCTGGCGCAGCGCCTGGACGCGCGCCACGAAGGCCTCATGGAATTGTTCATAGAGGCTGCGCTCGATGAGGATGCGTGAACCGCACAGGCAGATCTCACCCTGATTTGAAAACGCCGCCCGCACGCTTTCCGACATGGCTTGTTCGAAATCGCAATCAGCAAACACCAGCGTCGGATTTTTCCCGCCCAGTTCCAGCGATAATTTCTTGAATTTCGGCGCCGCACGGCTGGCGATGTCGACGCCGGTTCTGGTGCCGCCGGTGAAGGAGACGGCCTTCACTTCCGCATGCTCCACCAGCGCCACGCCCGCTTCGGGACCGAGACCTTGCACCACGTTGAGCACGCCTGCCGGCAGTCCTGCCTCGATGCACAGTTCCGAAAACAGGTGCGCCGTCATGGGCGTGATTTCGGAAGGTTTCGCCACCACGCAGTTGCCGGCGGCCAGCGCCGGCGCGATCTTCCAGGTTAACAGGTACAACGGCAGGTTCCATGGGGAGATGCATGCGACCACGCCGAGCGGCGAGCGCAGTGTGTAGTTGATGGCGCCGGATTCCATAGCGTGGGATTCGCTGGCGAACTGCGTGGCAGCGGCGGCGA
>JAGWNO010000024.1 GCA_028871235.1 Gammaproteobacteria bacterium | reverse complement strand
ACGGTGCGCGCCGGCGCGCACCTCTGTACCCAGGCGCGCGGCGGCGAAGGCGCGGTACGCGAAGTGTGTGACCTGATCCTCACGGCCCGGACCCAGCCCGAGTGAATGCCCGCGTCTGGTTGCTGCTGCTCGCCCTGGGACTCACCGCGGCGGGGACCTGGTGGCTGCTGCGCCAGGTCACACCGCCGCTGGCGCAGAAACCCGTGCCTCCCAGCCATACGCCGGATTACTATTTCACCGGTGCCACCGTCACCACGCTGGACAAGCAAGGCAAGCCCGAAGCGATTCTGACAGCACCGCGCATGCTGCATCATCCCGATGACGACAGCGTGGAGATCTTTGCACCGCGCATCGAATATTTCCAGGCCGGCGGGCCGCCCTGGCATGTGCAGGCAGATCACGGCCTGCTGCCCTCCGGCGGCAAACTGGTGGATCTGGACGGTCATGTGACGCTGCAGCGGCAAGCCGACAATGGCGCCGCGCCGCTCACCATCCATACCGATAGAATGAGCGTGAACCTGGATACCAACATCGCCGTCACCAGCGATCCGGTGGAGATACTGCAGGGCACCAGCCGCGTGACGGCGGTGGGTATGCAGGCGTTCCTCAACCGCAACCGGCTGGTGCTGGAAACCAGCGTGCGAGGTTATTATGTCAGTCAACACTAGACTGCGCGTCGCGCTGCTCGCCTGCGCCATGCTGGCGGCGGCTTCGGCCTGGGCCCTGAAGAGCGACCAGCGCCAGCCCATAAACATCCAGGCGGACCACGGCGATTTTCAGGGCGATTCAACCACCAGCAACGGCACCGGCGTGTACACCGGCCATGTGCTCATCACCCAGGGCAGCATCAGGATCACCGCTGACACGGCCACGTTGCACATGGTCAACGGCCAGATCCAGACTGCTGACATGCGCGGCGGTCCCGCTACTTTTCAGCAGCAGCCGGACAGCGGTCCGCTGGCCCATGGCACTGCAAACGAAATCACTTACGATGCCGGCAAGAACCGGATAGACCTGTTGGGCGATGCGCGTCTTCAGCAAGGCGAGCGCCTGCTGGCGGCGGACGTCATCCATTACGATACCGACAGCGAACATGTAATCGCCAGCGGCGGCAAGACCAGCGGCGGGCGTGTGCACATCACCATCCCGCCCAGACAGCAGCCGGACAAGAGCACTCCTCCATGAGCATGCTGCGCGCCGAGGACCTGGTCAAACGCTATCGCCGCCGCGATGTGGTGCACGGCGTCTCCATGGAGCTGCAACGCGGCGAAGTGGTGGGCCTGCTGGGTCCCAACGGCGCCGGCAAGACCACCTCCTTCTACATGATCGTGGGGCTGGTACCCGCCGATGGCGGCCGCATCTTCCTCGGCGATCGGGATGTCACTGCGCTGCCGGTGCATGCGCGCGCGCGGCTCGGCCTGGGTTACCTGCCGCAGGAAGCCTCGGTGTTCCGCAAACTCACAGTGGCGGAAAATATCCTGGCCATCCTCGAGACCCGTGGTGGCTTGAAGCGAGCCGAGCGTAACCGGCGTCTTGAGGAACTCATGGAGGAACTGCATATCGGTCAGCTGCGCGACAGCCTCGGCCTGTCGCTGTCCGGCGGCGAACGCCGGCGCGTGGAGATCGCCCGGGCGCTGGCTGCAGATCCAGCCTTCATGCTGCTGGACGAACCGTTCGCGGGCGTGGACCCGATCTCGGTCATCGATATCCAGCGCATCATCGAGCACCTGAAAAACCGCAACATAGGTGTACTGGTCACCGACCACAACGTGCGCGAGACGCTCGGCATCTGCTCTCGCGCCTATATCATCAGCAGCGGCGCGGTCATCGCCGCCGGCCCGCCGCAGGCCATCCTCGCCAACCAGCGGGTGCGAGAGGTCTACCTCGGCGAGAATTTTCGGCTATAACTACTCTATGACCCGCGCGCGCTCCCTCCCATCCCGGCAGACCCGGGTGACGGGTCGCCCGCTCCGGGAAATCTCACAGGAAAGCCCTAACCTGTTGTCGGACTTAAGGATTCAGGTGTGAAGCCGTCTTTGACCCTCCGCCAGACCCAGCGCCTCGCTATCACGCCGCAACTGCGCCAGGCCTTGGGCCTGCTGCAGCTCTCCGCACTGGAGCTCCAGGACGCACTGCGCGAGGCTCTGGAACAGAATATGCTGCTGGAAAAGATCGAAGACGCCGAAGAACCTGCGGGCGGGAGCGGTCCTGATCAGGCTGTGACCGGGATACGCCGCACCGACGCTACTGAAAAACAGATGCCCACCCCCGAAGACACTGTTCAAGCGGACTGGGACAGCACCGAACTTGCCTCCGGCTGGAGCGAACCCAATGACACGGATTCCCGGGAATCCGCGGCACTGGCAGACGAAAGCCTGCGGCAGCACCTGCTCTGGCAGCTGGGGCTCTCCCGTCTGGGACCGCGGGACGCGGCTATCGGCGCCCTGCTCATTGACAGCCTCAACGACGACGGCTATCTCACTGCCAGCCTGGAAGAGTTGCGTCTGGCTTTCGATGATGCCGGCAACGCGCCGGATGGAGAGGAGATGCAGGCGGTGCTGCACCGCCTGCAGAGTTTCGACCCCCCGGGAGTGGGGGCCCGTGATCTGCGTGAATGCCTGAGCCTGCAACTGCGCCAGCTGGACGCCGCCACCCCCGGCCGGGAGCTGGCCCTCAGGCTGGTGGACGCGCACCTGGACGAACTCGCCGCCCACGCGCATGCACGCTTGTGCCGCGTGCTCGCCGCGGATGCCGCGGCGCTGCAGCAAGCCATCGCCCTCATCCAGTCCCTGAATCCGCGGCCCGGCACCACCCTGACCAGCAGCGCCGTGGATTTCATCGTCCCGGACGTGCTGGTGTCGCGCCGCGACGGCCGCTGGCTGGTGGAGCTTAATCCCGATACCGTACCGCGCCTGCGGGTGAATGCCGCCTACGCCGCCGCTCTCGGCCGGCGCCGCAACGGCGAGAACGCCGACCTCGGCCGCCAGCTGCAGGAGGCGCGCTGGCTGGTGAAGTGCCTGAAGATGCGCAACCAGACCCTGCTGCGGGTGGCTGAATGCCTGGTGCGCCACCAGGCGGCGTTCCTCAGCGAGGGCGAGGAAGCCATGCGGCCGCTGATGCTCAAGGACGTGGCCGCGGAACTTGAACTGCACGAATCCACCATCTCGCGTGTGGTGGCCAATAAGTATCTGGCTTCGCCGCGTGGCACCCTGGCGTTCCGGCACTTTTTCTCCAATGAAATGTCTACAGATAGCGGTGACGGACTGTCCGCCACCGCCATCCGCGCCCTGATCCGCAAACTCGTCGCCCAGGAGGATCCGCGTGATCCACTGAGTGATGACCACATCACCAGGGAGCTCGTCAGCCGCGGCATCCGCGTGGCCCGGCGCACGGTTGCCAAATACCGTGAGTCCATGGCCATTCCCCCGGCCCACGGGCGTAAACGCCTCACCACGAGGTGAAACATGACGATAACGAAGGAGTGAACCATGCAGATTGACATCACCGGCCACCATGTGGACATCACCCCGGCGCTCCGCAGCTACGTGCAGAACAAGTTCGAACGATTGCCACGGCATTACGACCAGGTTACCGGCATCCACGTGGTACTGACGGTGGCCAAGCTGGAGCACAAGGCCGAGGCGACGCTGCAGGTGAGCGGCGGCAAGCTGTTCGCGGATGCCGTGGATGGCGATATGTACGCCGCCATCGACAGCCTCATCGACAAGCTCGATCGGCAGATCAAGAAGCACAAGGAAAAACTCACCAACCACCACGACCGCGCCAGCGTGCGTACCCTCGCATCGCCCTAGCGTCCTGATCACCCAAGTGGCAACAGCGGCGCGCCCACGCGGGTGCGCCGTTTTTTCGCGCGGCGATCGCGTGAAAATATGTTAGCGTATTGCACCCCTTCATCCCCTGGCATTGGCATGCGGCTCATAATTCTCAGCGGCCTGTCCGGATCCGGCAAATCCGTGGCACTCCACATGCTGGAGGATCTGGGTTATTACTGCGTGGACAATCTGCCGGCCGGCCTGCTGCAGAACTTCGCACGCGAGACCCTGCTGAGCGGCGACCCTTCCTACCAGCGCGTGGCCGTCGGCATCGACGCCCGCAATCGTCTGGAGGACATCAACTCCGTACCGCACACCGTGGAGAAGCTGCGCAAGCAGCATATCGAGTGCGAGATCGTGTTCCTGCGTGCCGAGGACGGTGCGCTGGTGAAGCGCTACAACGAGACCCACCGCCCCCATCCGCTGGCGGGCGAGGGCCGCTCGCTGCAGGATGCCATCAACAAAGAGCAGGAGCTTTTGGGCAGCATCGCCGAACAGGCCGACGTGGTACTGGACACCACGCGCACCTCGGTGCACGAGCTGCGGGAATTGGTGCGGGCGCGTATCCATCGCGGCGCACGCCAGGGACTGTCACTGCTGATCCAATCCTTCGGTTTCCGCCATGGCTTGCCCGGCGACTCGGATTTCGTGTTCGACGCCCGCGGCCTGCCAAATCCGTACTGGGAACCGGGCCTGCGTGCGCTCACCGGCAAGGATGCGGAGGTGAGGGATTATCTCGGCAAAAGCGCGGTTGCGCAGAGTTTCATCCGGGACCTGGCCGGATTCCTGGAACACTGGATCCCGCGCTTCGAGAATTCCAACCGCCAGTACCTGACCATCTCGGTGGGCTGTACCGGTGGTTACCACCGCTCAGTGTTCGTGGTGGAAAGCCTTGCCGCCCGCTTCCGCGAGCTCGGCCGCGACGTATTGGTGCGCCATAACGAATTGAAATAACCGGCATCAGCCGGTGGTGACGGGTATTGCCTCGCTGCGCCCCGCACCGATGAACTCCATAATCTTACCCGCCTGGGCGAGTCCGTCCTTGCGGCCCAGCTCGAGCAGTTCCCGGCAATAACCGGCCTCGAACAGCAGATAGCTCAACAGCTGGCTGCCGCTACGGTGCAGGCCGCCGACACCGCGGAACAACACGCGTACGCTGCGCGGGAATTCGTGCTTGTGCCGCTGGGCGATCTCGCGGATGTCCGCGCTCGGCACGATCACCATGGTATCGATGATCTTGAGGGGCTGTTCCTCGGACTCCTGCCTGGACATGCGGCTGATGGTGCTGTTGATGCGCTGCAGTCGTTCCAGATCGGCGTAGATGCTGTCGCTGAATACCACATCCAGCAGGTAACCGGCGATCTGACCGAGTGAGGGATAGGCTATCGCCGCGCCTTCCGCCGGCAACGCGTTGGCTAGCTCATTGCGCACGCCGATCACCAATATGCGTTCGGCGCCGAGATGCACCACCGGGCTCATGGGCGCCGCCTGCCGCAGGGACCCGTCACCAAAATATTCGCGGCCTAGGCGCACCGCCGGGAAGATCACCGGCAGCGCCACCGATGCCATGATGTGGTCCAAGCGGAGCTCCGCCGGTTGCCCGAGGCGGCGGGTGCGATGCCAGGGTTTAAGGCCCGGTTTGCCCTGGTAGAAACAGATGGAGCGCGCCGAGGTGTAACCCGAGCAGGTGATGGCCAGCGCATCCAGTGCGCCCTCGTTTATGGCCTGTTGCAGACGCGTGAATTCGATGCGCTGCTCCAGCAACCGCCGCAGTGGGGCATTGTCCAGCAGCGACAGGGGGTTGTGACGATCGAGACCGGCGGACAGCACGGTGAACAGCCAGTGCAGGCCGGTCTTGAGCACCGTGAGGGTATCGGATTTGAACACCCGGTCGCTGTGGATATGTTCCCATATGGCCGCCAGCTGCTCGACGCCGGCGTTGAAATGCAAGGCATTGGTGGCTATGAAGGCCGCGTTGATGGCGCCGGCGGAAGTGCCGGAGATCACCGCAAACGGGTTGGCATGGCCGGCTGGCAGCAGTTCCGCCACCGCCTGGAGCACCCCCGCCTGGTAAGCAGCGCGCGCCCCGCCGCCGGGCAGCACCAGCCCCACCTTCGGCCGCGGCGGCGTCATGCTGTTCACGCGGGATTAACCAGCACCATGCGATAGCGGGCGCGGTTATCGGCAACCCGCTGTACCGCCGCATTCGCTTCATCCATGGACAGCAGCTCGACGGCCGGCATGATGGCGTGCAGCGCCGCGAACGGTGCGGCGGCGGAATCGAGCGTCTCCGGGATCGCGCAGCGCGTCATACTGCCGATAATCTCGTGACCCGGCACCAGCGGATAGCGGCTCACGCCCCAGTCGTCGTTGATGAGATGCAGGTCGCCGTGACAAATACCGCAATGACTGATGCGGATTGCCACTTGCCAGGGACCAAGCGCCTCCGCATCGTAACTGAAGGGTTCAAGGGCGCTGCGGGCTTGGTGGGCCGCCCATGCGGCAATGCTCATCGCTGGCCTCCGGAGACCGGGTTAAATCCACTGGACGACGGATTATAGGCTACTAGAATCATGTATATTTCCAAGCACCGGCTGGGGGTATTGAAGCGCATGTTTGATGCGTGTTACAGCAGGCGGCGGTGTCGCACCAGCTGACATGGAAACCGTCATCCCATGCTAAACCTGAACCTGTGGCGTCCGAAACCAGGGAGTGGTCCTGCCGGCAATCCGCCGGCGGCGGCTATACCGGCAGCTGCCACCGTCCGGTCGCTGCTGCGCATCGTGGTGCTCAATTCCAAGGGGGGATGCGGCAAGACCACCCTGTCCACCAACCTGGCGGGCTATTATGCTTGCTGCGGCTATCGCACCGCGCTGCTGGACACCGATCCGCAGGGCTCAAGCATGCTCTGGCTCAGGAACCGTGCTGCACACCATCCGCGGGTGACGGGCATCTCCGCTTACGAACGCGCGGGACGTGTGACCCGCAGTTTCCAGTTGCGCGTGCCCCCGGACATCGAGCGGCTCATCGTGGACACGCCGGCGGCGCTGGATGGCATGCGACTCCAGGAACTCACCCGCGGCGCGGATGCCATCCTCATCCCGGTGCTGCCTTCCGACATCGATATCCATGCGGCTTCCCGCTGCATCGCCGAACTGCTGCTCACCGCGCACATCGACCGGCGCGCGGGACAGGTAGCGGTAATCGCCAACCGTGTGAAGAAAAACACGCTCATGTACGACAAGCTGCTGCGTTTTTTGCAGAGCCTCGGTATCCCCTTCATCGCCACCTTGCGCGACACGCAGAACTCCGTGCACGCCTCGGAACAGGGCGTGTGCATCCACGAACTGGATGCGCGCAAAATCGGGGAAGATGTCCGCGAATGGGAGGAGCTCATCCGCTGGCTGGAGAGCCGTCAGACACCCGCCGCGGCGACGACGGCCGCGCCTCTCACACAGCCCGGCAATCAGCCCGCCGGTTGAAATCTGAGTGTGTGCTGCGGCGGGCCCGGCAGGAACGGCGCAGCCTCACCCTGCTCCCAGGCGGATTCACTGTTGCGGTAAAACGGCGAAAGCGGGTAACCGCTCTGTCCCGCAGGCATCTCGAATATGCCGCCGTGCTCGTGTCCAGGCTCCACCACCATGCGTTCCGAGGCGCCGAAATCCACACCCTGCACCCGCGGCATGTTGCTGTCACCAGGCAACTGCACCGGCGCCATGTCCAGCCAGCGGCCCAGGAACGGCAGCGCGCGGCTTAAAGGCTGCCGTATGCGCACCGTGTTGTGAGCACCCCAGGTACGCGTGGTCAGACCCGTCTGCGCCTGCCACAATCCGTCGTTTACCTGATCCACGGCCGCCAGCAACAGATCATCCCAACTCGCATATTCCGGATCCAGCAGGTTCACCGGTTGTTGCGTCACCAGCGCCCACAGCGGACCCTCGCGCTGACTCAGCTGCCGAAAGCCGCATCGCGGATCCACCTTCCGGCAGGGCGCCAGCAACGCGCTGAATACGGTCTGCTCCACCTGCAGGCGGAAAGTGCGCACCAGGCGGTAACCGACGGAATCCACTGCAGCCCTGCCACCCCAGTCCTCTATGTAATGGCGGAAGCCGGCACGGCGCGGATGCTTTGCCAGGTTATCCGCGTCCAACAGCCGCAGCAGCAGCGAACGCCAGCGGCCGAGAAACACCGCACGATCGTCCAGTTCGATCGCCAGCATGTCGGCCGGTGCAAATCTGTCGTGGGCCAGGAGATCATCACGCAGCTGTTGGGCGCGGGCGCCGAGATCGTAACCACCGTCGCCAATCTGTTTGAGCATGTCGCCGTCCACCACGCGTGCGTTGGCGGTCCACAAGCGGCCGCCGGCGGGGTTGATGATGCGCGGATATTTGTCCGGCGGCAGCCAGCCGATCCAGCCGCTGCCCGGCTTGTCCCAGTAAGCGGGGAATTCCGGATCGTAACCCTGTCGTCGGGGAATCCTGCCGGCGATGCTCCAGCCGATGTTACCGGCCGCATCCACCGCCACGAAATTCTGTTCCGGCATGCCGGCGCGGTTGGCCACGGCCATGGCTGCGGTCAGATCTACCGCCACCTCCATGCTGCCCAGTTCCAGGTTGGTGGCGGCGGGATCGGCGGCCACCCAATGCACGGCACGCGGCACGCCGTTGTGATCCTCATCCAGCACCGGCCCCCAGATGGTGTCGCGCACATCCAGCACCACATTCTTGCGGCCCGCCACCCGGATGATTTCCTTGTGATGAACGAACGCACGCCAGCCGCCGGGTGTCAGGTAATAGTCTGGATCGCCGGATTTGGTATGCAACATCACCAAGTCCACCCAGTCGCCATAGCTGTTGGTGTAACCCCACGCCACGTGGCCATTGCTGCCGGCCACTATCATCGGCACACCCGGCAAGGTCACACCGTTGACGCTGACAAGCTGTCGCGGCCGGGCTGGATCAGGATAGCTCAGCTGCGCCCGATACCAGATGTTGGGCACCTGCAACCCCAGGTGCATGTCGTTGGCGAACATGGCATGGCCATCGACGCTGTGAACCGCCGCCACGGCGAAATTGTTGCTGCCCTCCACTTGCAGTGATCCGCCGGAAGCGGCTGGGACAGCGGCGAAATCCGCCGCCGGCCAGCGGCGCAAATCCACCACGTCGCCGCCGGGGATGGGCGGCGTGCCGAAGGGTTTGCCGGTGAGCGGCGCATCCCACTGGGTACCTTGCGCATGCAGGAACACAAACAGCGGTGCGGGTAAAGTGTCGCGCATCAGCGCCAGTTCCGATTCGCGCCGGTCGTCCGCATCCTGCAAATCGAAATACATGGCGAAAATAACCAGCACCGAATCCTCGGGGCGCCAGAGTCGGGGGCGCTGCATGAGGATGCCGTACTCGAAGGGCCGGGTCCTGAGCGCGTGCAGACCGGCATTCACGCCGGCGGTGTAGGCATCGATCAAGGTGCGCTGCTCGGGCGTGGCTTGTGCCAGTACCCCGCGCGCCACAGCCCGCAGCCTGAACAGGCGATGCTGCTCATCCACCCTCACCGCCGCCGGCCCCACCAGCTCTGCCAGCTCGCCGGCCGCCAACCGGCGCAGCAGGTCCATCTGGAAGAAACGGTCCTGGGCGTGCAGGAACCCGAGGGCGCGTACCGCATCCAGGCGGCTCGCGGCGCTGATGGTGGGCACGCCCAGACCGTCCCGATTGACGATGACCGGCGCGTTCAGACCGGCGAGTTGCAGCGTGCCGTCCAGCACCGGCGCACTGCCCCGCAGGAAGGCATAGCTGCCGAGGACCAACAGCACGGCCATGATGGCGGCAACGGTACCCGCCCGGACGATGATGCGCCGCATGGCTTCCCCACTCCGCAAGCCGCGTTGCCGAACAGCCCAATGGTAACCCAATGTCATTGGCATCACCCTTGCCAGCTGCAAGGGAATTCGCGGGCTGCTGCCCGCAATTACAGGTTCACACCATCAAAAATGCGGCGCGGCGTCTCATCCAGGAAACCCGCTATTGGGGCTGCCCATGGCAGCCGCAATCGGCATTCAACCGCGGCATGCCTGATCGCCGGGCAATTGTTCCTGTCCGAAGGTACAGTGCGTAACTATCTTTACAAGACTGGCTGCAGGCCGTGCGATGTTCAGGATACCTGGCTCAAGATAATTCCCCGCCAGGTTCTGAGTCTCTTGACGCCTCAATTCCCATTTCTTCTCAATCGCCCACACGCAGTATCTTCAGGCTGTTGGTCCCGCCGGTTACGCCGCTGAACTCACCCTTCGTGCAGATCACGAAGTCGCCATCCTTGACGGCGCCGCGCTTTCTGAGCTCCTCGGCGGCATGCTTGAGCACATGATCGGGATTGGTGTGCATGACATCGAAGGCCACCGGGTACACACCGCGATAGAGCGTGACGCGGCGGCGGGTAGCCTCGTGGCGGGTCATGGCGAAAATCGGGATACCGGAACTGATGCGCGACATCCACAGGGCAGTGGAACCGGATTCAGTCAGGGCGATGATGGCCTTCACATCCATATGATTGGCGGTGTACATCACCGCCATGGCGATGGCCTCGTCGACACGCTCGAAGCGCGTATCCATGCGATGGCGGGAACGCAGCGTGATGCGCTGCCGCTCGGCGCCCTCACACACCCGCGCCATGGCCTCCACGGTCTTCAGCGGGTATTTGCCGGCGGCGGTCTCCGCCGACAGCATCACCGCGTCGGTGCCGTCCATGACGGCATTGGCCACGTCCAGCACCTCGGCACGCGTCGGCACCGGACTGTGGATCATGGACTCCATCATCTGCGTGGCGGTAATCACCACGCGGTTAAGATCCCGGGCGCGGTGGATGATGAGTTTCTGGATACCGGGCAGCTCGGCGTCACCGATCTCCACCGCCAGGTCGCCGCGGGCGATCATCACCGCATCGCTGGCGCGGATGATGTCATCCAGGTTCTGGATCGCCTCGGAGCGCTCGATCTTGGCGATGACTCCGGCCCTGCTGCCGGCGGCCTGCAACAGTTCGCGCGCACGCGTGATGTCGGCCGCGTCCCGTGGGAAGGATACGGCGAGATAATCCACCCCCAGCTCCGCCGCCAGCCTGATATCGTGCAGATCCTTGTCGGTGAGCGCCTTGGCCGACAGGCCGCCGCCCTGGCGGTTGATGCCTTTGTGGTCGGACAGTTCGCCGCCGGTCTCCACGCGACACACCACTTTGACGCCACTGAGCTGCTCCACGCGCAGCGTGATCTCACCGTCACCCAGCACCAGCATATCGCCGGTTTGCACATCCTTCGGCAGATCCTTGTAGGTCAGACCCACCCGCTCCACCGTACCCGCGTCATCGGCAAGGCCCGCATCCAGGGTGAAGCGCTGACCGTCCCTGAGCATCACCTTGCCGCCGCGGAATTTCTCGATGCGGATCTTGGGGCCCTGCAGATCACCGAGCAGGCCCACATCCTTGCCTACCGCCCGGCAAGCGGCCCGTACCAGATCCACGCGATGCTTATGGTCGGCGGCCGCGCCATGGGAAAAATTGAGGCGCACGACGTCCACGCCGGCACGCACGATGGCCTGCATGGTCTCCGCTGAATCGGTGGATGGACCGAGGGTGGCGACGATCTTGGTTCTACGCGACATGATGATGAAGATTATGCGCCCGCGGCATACGGCATGGCGAGCATCGGACGGCGGACCGGCATGCGGTGGCAAGCAAGCGGCTTGCCTGCGTCCCGGTTTTTTCCTCCCGCTGCCGATCGGGTTGCGTCATACCGTCCGCCACGGAGCGGCGCCGGCGCGTGCTTCCAATATCGCCACCGCCGGCAGCTGCTTACCTTCCAGGAATTCCAGGAACGCACCACCGCCGGTGGAGATGTAGGAAATACGGTCAGTGACGCCGTATTTATCCAGTGCCGCCAGCGTGTCGCCACCGCCGGCTATGGAGAACGCCGGGCTCTCGGCGATAGCATGCGCCAGCACACGTGTGCCCTCGCCGAACTGGTCGAACTCGAACACCCCCACCGGACCGTTCCAGACGATGGTGCCGGCTTGCTTGAGCAGTTGTGCGAATAGCTCGGCGGTGTCGGGACCAATGTCCAGGATCATCTCATCGGCGGCCACCTCATTAAGCCGCCGCACATCCGCCTCCGCGTTGGCAGCGATTTCATGGGCCACCACTACGTCGGTAGGCAGGGGGATGTCGGCGCCGCGGCGGCGCGCTGCCGTGGTCAGGCGCCTGGCCTCCCGCACCAGATCCGGTTCATACAAGGATTTGCCCACCCCGTGACCCGCCGCGGCGATGAAGGTGTTGGCGATGCCGCCGCCAACGATGAGCTGATCCACCATCTTGGTCAGGGAATCCAGCAGCGTGAGTTTGGTGGATACCTTCGATCCGGCAACGATGGCCACCAGCGGTCGCGCCGGGTTCTCCAAAGCGCGCCCCAGAGCCTCCAGCTCGCCCGCCAGCAGCGGGCCCGCACAGGCGAGTGCCGCATATTCGGCGACACCGTGAGTCGAGGCTTCGGCGCGGTGGGCGGTTCCAAAAGCATCCATCACGTAGACATCGCACAATGCCGCCATTTTTTTCGCCAGTACTGCGTCGTCCTGCCTCTCGCCCCTGAGGAAGCGCACGTTCTCGCACAGCACCAGTTCGCCTGGCGCGACGTCCACACCTCCGATCCAGTCCTGCACCAGCGGCACTTTCACGCCCAGCAATCCGGTAAGGCGTTCCGCCACCGGTGCCAGCGACAGGGCGGCGGTGTACTCACCTTCATTGGGACGGCCGAGGTGCGACATGACCATGACGCATGCTCCGGCCCGCAGCGCATGCTGCAGCGTCGGCAGCGCGGCGCGGATGCGCGCATCGCTGGTAATGCGGCCGCTGTCGTCCAGCGGCACGTTCAGGTCTTCCCGGATCAGGACCCGCTTCCCGCCCAGGTCCAGATCAGTCATTTTGATGACAGGCATTTTCGCTCCAATGCCGAATGGTGCTGCGTTCTGCGTGCTGAGTGCTGCGTCAAAAACAAGAATTTTTTCTACGCAGCACGCAATACCCGGCACCCAGTACCTTTTTTACTTGGCATTCCAGAACGCCACTGTGGTATCCAGCATGCGATTGGAGAAGCCCCACTCATTGTCATACCATGAGCATACTTTCACCAGCCGGCCGATGAGCTTGGTGAGGGTGGCATCATAGGTGCTGGATGCCGGATCGTGATTGAAATCCACCGATACCAGCGGCTGGTCGTTGTAGTTGAGGATGCCCTTGAGTCCGCCCCGGGAAGCCTCCTGCATGAGTCTGTTGATCTCCTCCAGGCTGGTGTCGCGAGCGGCGATGAAAGACAGGTCCACGAGAGACACGTTGATGGTGGGTACGCGGATGGAGAAGCCGTCCAATTTGCCGGCCAGTTCCGGAATCACCAGACCGATGGCGGCGGCCGCGCCGGTCTTGGTGGGGATCATCGAGTGGGTGGCCGAGCGCGCACGGCGCAGATCCTTGTGGTACACGTCGGTCAGCACCTGGTCGTTGGTGTAGGCGTGCACCGTGTTCATGATGCCGCCCACGATACCGAGCTTCTCGTGCAGCACCATGGCGAGCGGCGCCAGGCAGTTGGTGGTGCAGGACGCGTTGGAAATCACCGTGTGGGAGGCCTTCAGCGTCTTGTGATTGACGCCATAGACGACGGTGGCATCCATGTCATCGCCGCCGGGCGCAGAGATGATGACTTTCCTGGCACCGCCGGCCAGGTGTGCCGAGGCCTTGACCTTGCTGGTGAACAGCCCGGTGCATTCCAGAACCACCTGCGCGCCGACGCTGCCCCAGGCGATCCTGGCCGGATCGCGCTCGGCGAACACCTTTATCTTGTCGCCGTTCACGACCATGTACTGGCCGTCTACAGACACCTCACCCGGGAACCTGCCATGAGCGGTATCGTAGCTAGTGAGATGCGCATTGGTGGCGGCATCGCCCAGATCATTGATGGCCACGACCCGCAGCTCCCCGTTGCGCTTGCTCTCGTAGAGCGCACGCAAGATGTTGCGGCCGATGCGGCCGTAGCCGTTGATACCCACTTTGATAGCCATTGACCTGCTCCTCAGCTAATCCAGCCTGAAATATCACGCGCGTGCCACGTGCTTTGTACTGGGTGCCGCGTAAAAGAAAAAATGTTGTTGCACAGTACGCAGCACTAAGCGCTCAGCACCTTGTCTTTGTTGACCACCGCCTCCACCGCTTTCACCACGTTATCAACGGTGAACCCCAGGTATTCAAAAACATCGGTCGCCGGTGCCGACTCCCCGTAGCGGTCGAGGCCGATGATGCGGCCGGCGTCGCCCACAAAGCGGCGCCAGAATTCCGGCACGCCCGCCTCCACCGCCACGCGTGCCTTGACGCGCTGCGGCAACACGTATTCATGCCACTCTTTGTCCTGGGCATCGAACACCCCGGTGCAGGGCATGGATACCACGCGCACCGCCAGACCCTGCCCGGCGAGCCGCTGCGCCGCCGTCACCGCCAGCGCCACCTCCGAGCCGGTGGCAATGAGGATGGCATCCGGGTCGCCGTCGGTGTCCAGCAGGATATAGCCGCCACGGCGGATGTCGCGCACCTGCGCAGTCACGCGCGGTTGATGCGGCAGGTTCTGGCGTGACAGCGCCAGACTGGTGGGGCCATGGCGGCGCTCGATGGCCGCAATCCAGGCCACCGCCGTCTCCACGTCATCGCAGGGCCGCCACAGTTCCATGTTCGGCATGATGCGCAGGCTGGCGAGGTGCTCCACCGCCTGATGGGTGGGACCGTCCTCGCCCAGGCCGATGGAATCGTGCGTATATATATAGATGCTGCCCGCGCCCATGATCGAGGCCAGGCGCAGTGCGTTGCGGGCATAGTCCGAGAACGTGAGGAAAGTTCCGCCGTAGGGGATGAAGCCGCCATGCAGCGCCAGGCCATTCAGGATCGCCGACATGGCGAACTCGCGCACGCCGTAAAAGAGGTAATTCCCGCTGAAATCCTGGCGGGTAATGGGGCGGGAACCTTTCCAGTAGGTGTTATTTGAACCGGTGAGATCGGCAGAACCGCCGATCAACTCCGGCAATACCGGGCCGAGATCATTCAGGGCCAGCTCGGAAGCCTTGCGGGTAGCCAGCTCCGCGCCCTGCGTCGCCACGCTGTTGATGAACCGCTGTGCATGCGCGCTCCAATCCGCCGGCAGCCCGCCGTGCATGCGACGCGTGAACTCGGCGGCAGGCTCCGGATAGGCTCTGGCGTATTCGGCAAACAGTGCCTCCCAGTTCGCTTCGAAGGCCCGGCCGCGGTCGCGCGCATCCCAAGCCTTGTAGTAATCCTGCGGTATCTTGAAGGGCGCATGCTCCCAGCCAAGCTGCCGGCGTGCGGCCGCCACTTCCACATCGCCCAAGGCCGAGCCGTGGGCGATCTCCTTGCCCTGCTTATTGGGCGCGCCGAAACCGATGATAGTCTTGCAGCAGATGAGTGAGGGTCTGTCGGTGATGCTGCGCGCTTCCTCGATGGCGCGCTTCACCGCCGCCGCATCGTGGCCGTCCACATCCGCTACCACATGCCAGCCGTAGGCCTGAAAGCGCTTCGGCGTGTCGTCCGTAAACCAGCCACGCACCTCGCCATCGATGGAGATGCCGTTATCGTCGTAGAAACCGATGAGCTTGCCGAGCCCCAGCGTGCCGGCCAGCGAACAGGCCTCATGGGAGATGCCCTCCATGAGACAACCGTCGCCCATGAACACATAAGTATGGTGATTCACGATCTTGAAACCGGGACGGTTGAAACGCGCCGCCAGCGCCTGCTCGGCGATGGCCATGCCCACGGCGTTGGCGAGTCCCTGTCCGAGCGGACCGGTGGTGGTCTCGACGCCCGGCGTGACGCCGTATTCGGGATGCCCCGGCGTTCTGGAATGCAGCTGCCGGAAGCGCCGCAGCTCGGCCATCGGCAGCTCATAGCCGCTGAGGTGCAACAGCGCATACAGCAACATGGAACCGTGTCCATTGGACAGAACGAAACGGTCGCGGTCGGCCCATTTCGGATTGGCCGGATTGTGCTTGAGGTAATCGTTCCACAGGACTTCGGCGATATCCGCCATGCCCATGGGTGCGCCGGGATGACCGGATTTGGCGCTCTGCACCGCGTCCATGGCGAGCGCGCGGATGGCATTGGCGAGTTCGCGACGGGTGGGCATGGCGGTTCCACGGGAAAGGGCGCGTATTTTCGCCGATGAAGGGGGTCAGGGACAACCGCCCGACAAGCCGTCCCTGCTCTCCGACCTGTTTGATCAGCCGATCAGTGCC